>CAVCDF010000179.1:0-29197 GCA_963600795.1 Anaerotignum sp.
TTTCTTAAAGAGATGAGCGCGAAGGGGCGCTTCGACTCCAGGAAGGGAAAGCTTGAAAGGGTGGCGCTCGACGTTGACTCCCTCACATTGGCGGGCAGGCTTCCTGCAGACACGATAGCGATGAGATTCGACCGGATAGGAGTCAAGGAACGCACCGGACATCTCGACGTGGACATCCGCTCGAAGATATTCCTCGCTCTGCGGTCCGCCGGACGGATGGAGGTGCCCGTTGACATCGAAGGCGACTTCCACCCGAACTTCGCCGACAAGATCTTCTCGGTGAACAAGCTGAAAATCAATGTGGCGACCATAGGGCTTGAGGCGAAAGGCAAAGCGGACCTGTCAGGAGAAAACCCAAAGATAAAGGCGGAAGCCGCAATAAGGAAGACTTCCATAAAGGCGCTTGCCGACTGCTTCGGAGAAAATTTCCCTATGCTGCGGAAACTCGACACGGACGCATTGCTGACTCTTGACGCGAAATGCGACGGAGAATATTCAAAGGCCGACGGCAGACTGCCGCGTCTTTCGGTCAGGCTTCAGGTTCCGGACTCCCGCATCGGATGGGAAGGCATCGACGGGCAGGGACGTTTCGACCTTGACGCCACCGCGACCAGTTCTGAAGGCAGGCTGATCGCGGACATCCCCGATTTCTGCTTCAGCCTCAAGGGAACGGAAATCTCGCTAAGCGGCAGGGCGGAAGACCTGCTTGCCCCGGATCCGGAATTTTCCCTGAGCAGCGACATCCACGTGGTGCTTGACTCTCTGACCGGATTCCTGCCGGACAGCCTCGGCATCACAGCCCACGGTGACCTCGAAGGAATAATCGAAGGCGGATTCCGCCTCTCTCAACTTGACGCATTCAATTTCTCCGAAATGGACCTGGAAGGCCTTCTGGAAAGCAACGGAATCCGCTTCAGCCTTCCTGGAGATTCCCTCTACGCCTACCTCGGCCACACTGACATAAGCCTCGGCGAGTACAGCCACTCGGAAGAGGATGCTGACGAACACGAGGACCACGACCACAGCCACAAAGGACTGGTCATCGCCGTTGACAGCCTGTTCGCCGAATACGGCGCCACGACTTTCATCAGGGGAACCGGACTCGAGATTTCAGCGCACAATTCCGAAGAAGCGATGGAAGGGACCCCGGGCAAGCATCCGCTGCACGGCCATCTTGACATAGCCTCTGTCGGAATGATGGACCTGGACTCCTGCTTCATCGGCGCGCGCGGCTCGGCCAACACATTCAAGCTCACCCACAGGCTGATTGACGGACACACGGTGCCGTATCTCAGTTTCTCCTCGAACAACAAAGGGTTTACGATGCGCGAAGGAGTTAACCGAGTGTCAGTCAACGGAATCAAACTGAGCGCAGAGGCGCATCCGAACGAACATGAAGCCAAGGCGAGGAAGAAGCATCTGCTCGACTCCCTTCAGAAGGTGTATCCGGGAGTCCAGAGGGATTCCCTGTTCAGGAAAGCCTTCAGAAGAAGGCAGGGCGGCCAGCTGCCGGACTATCTTTCCGAGAAGGATTTCGAAAAGAAGGACATACATATTCAAATCGGGGAATCGATGTCCGGCTACATCAAGAACTGGGACCTTTCCGGAAGCGTCGCCATTGCGGAAGGCAAGGTCATCAGCCCGTACTATCCTCTCGACAACACCATTTCCGGCTTCAGCGGAAAGTTCACCAACAACAGGATTGACCTGAGCAGCCTGAACCTTCGTTCCGGAGTCTCGGACATCTCGGCAAAGGGTTCGCTTTCAGGCATAAAGCGGCTGCTCACTTCCGGGAAGGGCAAGCTGGACCTGAACATCGCGATAACCTCCGACCTGATTGACGTCAACGAGATTCTGGTGGCTCTGAACTCCGGAAAGAACTTCGTTCCTCCCGGACACAACACGGCCCTCGACGGAATCGGGGACGATGAATATCTCAACGAAGTCAAGGAACGGTCGGCCGCCGACACGACCGCCGCGACTCCGCTAGTCGTCATCCCGTCCAACCTCAACGCCAAGGTCACGCTGGAAGCGAACACGATAAAATATTCAAAGCTGGAGACTTCCTGGGTGTCCACGGAAATCGTTATGAAGGAACGGTGCCTTCAGGCCACGAACACCCTCGCCACCACCAATATGGGCGACATCTATCTTGAAGGCTTCTACTCGACGCGGACCAAGAAGGACATCACGGCAGGGTTTGACCTGAACCTCGCCACCGTCACCGCCGAAAAAGTGATCGACATGTTCCCGGCGGTCGACAGCATAGTGCCTATGCTGAAGGCTTTCAAGGGAGTCCTGGACTGCGAGGTCGCGGCCACGGCCTCCATAGACACATCGATGAACATCATCCTTCCTTCCCTGAACGGAATCGTGACGATCGACGGCCAGGACCTCGCGCTGGCCGAAAGCGAGGAACTTGACAGACTGCGCAGGACACTTATGTTCAAGGACAAGGATTCAAGCAACATCGGCACGCTGGCGATCAGAGGCATAATCAAGGACAACAGCCTTGAGATCTTCCCGTTCGTACTGGACATCGACCGCTACTCGGTCGCCGCCAGCGGACTGCAGAATTTCGACCAGAAATTCAATTACCACCTGTCGGCCATCAAGTCTCCTATTCCTTTCAGATTCGGTGTGAACCTCAACGGCTCCTTCAGCGACTGGCGGTGGAGACTGGGCAGGACGAAGTACAAGTCGAAGAACATTCCTCTGTTCGACAAGCAGGTGGAAGGGCTGAGAGTCAATCTCGTCAGCGCCATCCACAACATTTTCGAAAGGGGCGTCGACCAGGCGCTGAAGCAGAACGAAAAGTCTCAGGAGGCCATTGAAGAGAGAAAGACGGAACTTGAATATTCCACCGCTCCGACCGAAGATCTTTCCGAAGCCGAAAAGCAGACGGTCAAGACGCTGGAGAATGTCGTGAAAACCAAGCCCGAAGGAGAAGACCGGAATGAGAAAATAGACTCCGGACATTGAATATTAATGGAATTGTAGTAACTTTGCAATCCTTTCGGTCTCGGGACAAAGGTCGCTTCCAATAGCCGGAGTCCCCCGTGGAATTCTTCCTATCATCATCAGAATTCCTTACCGGAAGGTTTTGCGGGTGTGTTGAAACTGGTAGACAAGCCAGACTTAGGATCTGGTGCGCAAGCGTATGGGTTCGAGTCCCTTCACCCGCACAACACTATGACTATGACAAGAATATCCACCACTATTTTATCCCTTTTCCTATCCGGACTCATGCTCCAGGCCGGGAATGTTTCCTTTGACGACGGCAGACTTACCGACAGGACACTGAGAATCGACTACATATTCACAGGCTCGGACAAGGATTGCGACATTTCCGTGGCTGAACTGCTCAGCCTTGACGGATGGTACGGAAGGCGCACCAATCTTAAAGATGTCCCGCTGCGGGGCAACGGCCAGCTTACGATGACTGACAAGGCGACCGGCGACACTCTCTACAGGATGTCGTTCTGCACGCTTTTCCAGGAATGGCAGGCTACGGAGGAAGCCACAAGGGTACGCAGGAGTTTCGAGAACGTGTTCCTTGTACCTATGCCGGCCGCACCTGCGGAAATCAACGTCACGCTCTTCGACTTCCACGAGAACGTCGCCGCCAGCCTGACGCACCCCGTCGATCCGGCTGACATACTCATACGCCCTGTCAGCAGCTCCCCGAAGACCAGGACTTTGCTGGACAGCGGAGATCCGAAAGAGAAGATAGACGTGGTCATAATGGCCGAAGGCTACACGGAAGGCGAGATGGACATATTCTTCAAGGATGCGGAAAGCACCGTGGAGAATCTCCTGAAGCACGAGCCGTTCAAGTCGATGAAGGACAGGTTCAACATCGTCGCCGTCGCATCCCCGTCATCGGACAGCGGAGTGAGCGTGCCGCGTGAAGGGCTATGGAAAAAGACTGCCGTGGATTCGCATTTCGACACATTCTACTCCGACCGCTACCTGACGACGCTGCACCTCTTCAAGATGCACGACGCTCTGGCCGGCATCCCTTACGAGCATATCATAATACTCGCCAACACCGACACTTACGGCGGAGGCGGAATCTACAACTCCTACACGCTGACAACAGCGCACCACGCCCTCTTCGGGCCTGTCGTGGTCCACGAGTTCGGGCACAGTTTCGGAGGCCTTACCGATGAATATGCCTACGATGACCAGTACGTTGAATATTACTACCCGGACATCGAGCCGTGGGAGCAGAACATAACCACCAAGGCGAATTTCGAAAGCAAGTGGAAAGACCTCTACGACCGGGGCATCGTGGGCCTGGTCGAAGGCGGAGGCTACCAGACCAAAGGTGTGTGGAGACCTTGCGAGGACTGCCGCATGCGCACCAACGCGGCTCCGGCCTTCTGCCCGGTCTGCAGGCGGGCCATCGAACGGATGATCCGGTTCTACACTGAATAATATTTCCGGGCATCACCGGCAAAACAACAGCAACCATAATGAAAAGGACACTGAAACTGGTCGTGATGGCAGGCATCGCCCTGCTGACCGCAATTCCTGTCTCCGCGCAGCGGAACAGACTCTGGTATGACAAACCTGCCGTGTATTGGGAAGAAGCACTTCCGATAGGCAACGGCCGCATCGCGGCGATGGTTTTCGGCGGTGCGCAAAAGGAGGAGATCCAGCTCAACGAGGAGACCGTCTGGGCCGGAAGCCCCTACGAGAACTACCACCCGGAGGGGATCAAGTACCTCAAGCAGATGCGCGAACTGATCTGGGCCGGCAAGTCCGGCGAAGCCGAGGAACTGGGCAACGCGAAGATGATTTCTCCGGTAGGGCAGGAAATGCCATACCAGACCATCGGCTCGCTCAACATCACTTTTCCGGACCACGACGGATTCACGGACTATTACCGTGAACTGGACATCGACAACGCTCTGACGACCACACGCTACAAGGTCGGTGACGTTGAATACACCCAGGAGGCATTCGCTTCATTCACCGACCAGCTGGTCATCGTCCGCATCTCGGCGTCGAAGAAAGGGGCCATCAGCTGCGAACTTTCAATCGACACTCCGATGCCGTCTCCGAGCATCACGGCGAAGGGCAGGACCATAAGGATGGAAGGCGCTTCAAGCGACGGAGATATGGTCAAGGGAGGCGTCCTGCGCTACTGCACTGACATCAAGGCTGTCAACAGCGGCGGAAAGGTCACCGCGGGAAACGGCACGGTAAAGGTAGAGAAGGCCAGCGAACTCCTGGTCTATGTTTCCATGGCCACCAATTTCGTCAACTACAAGGACATATCCGCAGATGAAGTGAAGCGCTGCGAAGGCTATATGAAGAACTCCTCTAAGAAGTACGACAAAGCCAAGGCCGCGCACACCGCAGCCTACAAGGCACAGTACGACAGAGTGAAGTTCGAACTTGCGTCCGACTACGACGGAGACGGCAAGACTACGGACTCCCGCACAGTCTCCATCGCATACGCTCCTGACTATCAGCTTGTCACATTGTATTTCAATTACGGAAGGTATCTGCTGATTTCCTCGTCACAGCCGGGCTGCCAGCCGGCCAACCTGCAGGGCAAATGGAACAAGTTCGTCTCGCCGCCTTGGTGCAGCAACTACACGACGAACATCAATGCCGAGATGAACTACTGGCCGGCCGAAGTCACCAACCTCGCCGAACTTCACGAGCCTTTCCTCCAGATGGTCAAGGAAGTTTCCGAGAGCGGGCACAAGACGGCGCAGCTGATGTACGGCTGCCGCGGCTGGGTCCTGCACCACAACACGGACCTCTGGCGCTGCACCGGAGCTCTTGACAGCGCGCATTGCGGAATATGGCCGACCGGCGGAGTCTGGTTCTGCCAGCACCTCTGGGACCGTTACCTTTACAGCGGAGACAACGCCTACCTTGCCGAAGTTTACCCGATAATGAAGAGCGCGGCTGAATTCTTCGTCGATTTCCTCGTGGAGGATCCGAACACCGGCTACCTTGTCGTGGTTCCTTCCTGCTCCCCTGAAAACGGTCCTGAATCGCAGGACGGGAATCTCCAGTCAGGCGTCACGATGGACAACCAGCTGCTCACAGACCTCTTCTCCAATGTCGAGAGGGCAAGCGGAATACTCGGACTGGACAAGGAGTTCAGCGACACGCTCCGCACTCTGCGCCGCAGGCTTACGCCTATGCAGATCGGTCAGTACGGCCAGCTTCAGGAGTGGGCTCAGGACTGGGACGACCCGAATGACCACCACCGCCACATTTCACATCTCTGGGGCTTCTTCCCGGGCTATCAGATCTCGCCATACCGCACTCCGGTGCTTGTGGACGCCGCACGCAACACTCTGATTCAGCGCACTGACGAATCTACCGGCTGGTCCATGGGCTGGAAAGTCTGCTGCTGGGCGAGAATGCTGGACGGCAACCACGCATTCAAGATGATAAAGGACCAGCTAAAACACGTTGATCCTTCCGAGCAGAAAGGCCAAGGTGGCGGCACTTACCCGAATCTCTTCGACGCGCACCCGCCTTTCCAGATCGACGGCAACTTCGGCTGCACGGCAGGCATAGCAGAGATGCTTATGCAGAGCCACGACGGTGCTGTGCACCTTCTTCCTGCGCTTCCTGACGAATGGCGCAAGGGCAGCATCAAGGGGCTCAGAGCAAGGGGCGGCTTCGAAATCGAAGACATCGAGTGGGAAGACAACGTTCTGCGCAAGGCGGTCATCCGTTCGACAATAGGCGGCAATCTCCGCATCCGTTCCTACGTGAAACTGCAGGGAGAAGGCATCAAGGAAGTCAAGGACGGAAGCGAGAACCCTAATCCGCTCTTTGCTCCGCAGGAGATTCTCCGTCCTGTAGTCAGCCCTAAGGCAGTCCTTCACGGACCCGAGATTCCGCCGGGATTCCTCTACGACATCGAGACGGTTCCCGGCCAGGAAGTAGTGGTCACAACCGCTTCGGAAGCCATATAGGACTGCGCAACACGGAAAAACAAGAGGGTGGACGGGAATCCGTCCACCCTCTTGTTTTTCATTACAGTGCCTCGGCGGGAGACGTTGCGGCTCAGAACGGAAGGTCGTTCTGCGGGTCGTCGGCCGGCATATCTTCGATCGTTGGAGCCGGAGCCTGCACTGGGGCTGCACCATAACCCTGCTGCTGAGGATTGTAACCGTAACCTGCAGGTGCCTGGCCCGCAGGAGCGGTCTGACCGGCAGGTGTAATTCTCCAGACTCTGACATCGTTGTACCAGCGTCCGTTGTATTCCCTCGCCCTCAGATTGAACGAGACCTTGACGGTGTCGCCGTTGTTGAATTTGTCCAGGTCGGCAACCTTGTCGTTGCCGAAAACCGTGAAGCAGACCTCGGCAGGATAGTTGCCGTCTTGGTATTCAAGAATGAAATCCTGCTTCGACCAGGCCCCTTTCGCGCTCTGACCGGACTGTTTGGCAAGCTTCATTCTGATTTTGCCTTCGATTTCCAATGCTGCCATATTCGAGTGATTTGTATTATATGGTTATAGGATTGTTTCAAATTCTAAAAAGAAAGCCTGCCCCGCCCGTACGGGCGCGAAGCAGGCTATGCCGTACTGCCTGAGGCAGCAGTTTTACTTTGCAGGAGCAGGCTCCACGAAATGCTTTACGGAGTCAAGCTGGATGTCGAACACGAGAGTTGAATAAGGCTCGATGCCGCTGTTTCCACGCTCGCCGTATCCGAGTTCAGAAGGAACGAAGAGAGTGGCCTTTCCGCCTTCGCCGAGAAGCTGGATACCCTCGGTCCAACCCTTGATCACCCTGTTGAGCATAAGCCTTACCGAAGGCTGCTCGGCAGGAACCTCCTCAACGACCGATCCGTCCTTGAGAGAAAGTTTGTAGTGAACGTAAACGGTGTCCTTCTCGCTTGTAGGCTTGACATCGCTGCCGGCTTCGGTGATGATGTACTGAAGTCCGCTCTCTGTTGCCTGTACGCCTTCCTTCTTCAGATTGGCGGCGAGGAATTCAGCCTCAGCGGCCTTGTTGACAGCGCCCACGTACTCGGAGCGCTTCTGGATGAACTCGTTCATTATGCGGCCCATTTCTTCAGGATTGACCCTGAACTGCTTTACGAAGTTGGTGTCGCGCTGGTTGCCCTTTGCGTTGACGAAATCCTTGACACCCTTCATTATCTGGCTGTAGTTGAGGTCACCGAGATTGTAACCCTTGATCATTGAGCCGAGATTGATGCCGAGAAGGTAGCTCACGGAGTCAACGCTTGCCTTTGAAGGAAGCAGACTCTTGACGTCTACGGATGCGGTGGCGACAGCCGTGCTGTCGGCGCCGTTTGCGTTCTCACCGGCTTTCGGTGAACTGCAGGCCACTGTCGAGCAAAGGATTGCGGCGGCCGCAAGCAATTTGATTGTCTTCATAACTATCATTAATTTATTATAAGTTGCCGTTTTGACCTGCAAATATCGCAAAAATTATTGACATTCATATTCAAATTCGGGGCAATATGCCCTTTTGGAGTCAAAACGTTTGTTAAATTCAAAAACATTCTCTAATTTTAGGATTAAATCCGATATGCCATGGAGATTGACTCGTCGCTGCTTTATTCCAAACTGAAAGAATTCTTTGGTTTCGACTCGTTCAAAGGGGATCAGGAGAAGATCATCTGCAATCTGCTGGAAGGCAAGGACACATTTGTCTTGATGCCTACCGGCGGCGGCAAGTCTTTGTGCTTTCAGCTTCCTGCCCTGGTGATGTCAGGGACGGCGATAGTGATCTCCCCTCTGATAGCACTGATGAAGAATCAGGTCGACGTGATCAGAGGATTCGTGGAAGAGCAGAACGGCATAGCGCATTTCCTGAACTCGTCGTTGAACAGGGCGCAGATCCAGGAAGTGCGTTCAGACCTCCTGTCCGGCGTGACGAAACTTCTGTATGTGGCGCCGGAATCCCTCACCAAGGAAGAGAACGTGGAACTGCTCAAGGAAGTGGAGATTTCGTTCTACGCCGTGGACGAAGCGCATTGCATTTCCGAATGGGGGCACGATTTCAGACCTGAGTACCGCAGAATCAGGGATATGGTCCAGACGATAGGCCGTGCGCCGATCATAGCGCTGACCGCAACGGCGACCCCGAAGGTCCAGAGCGACATCCTCAAGAATCTCGGAATAATGGACGCGACAGTGTTCAAGTCTTCGTTCAACAGGCCCAACCTCTATTACGAAGTAAGGGACAAGGTCGATCCGGACAAGGACATCATACGCTACATCAAGCAGCATCCGGGACAGTCCGGCATCATCTACTGCCTAAGCCGCAAGAAGGTCGAAGAGATAGCGCAGCTGCTGGAGATCAACGGGATAAGGGCGCTGCCATACCACGCAGGGCTGGATGCGAAGACAAGGGCGGAGAACCAGGACCGTTTCCTGATGGAAGACGTGGATGTGATAGTCGCGACCATCGCCTTCGGAATGGGCATAGACAAACCGGACGTGCGCTTCGTCATCCATTACGACATTCCGAAAAGCATCGAAGGGTACTATCAGGAAACCGGCCGTGCGGGAAGAGACGGGCAGAACGCCGAGTGCATCACATACTACAGCTACAAGGATATTCAGAAACTGGAAAAGTTCATGCAGGGCAAGCCTGTGTCCGAGCAGGAGATAGGCAGGCAGCTTCTTATGGAGACCGTAGCCTATGCCGAAACGAACCAGTGCCGCCGCAGGATGCTTCTGAATTATTTCGGGGAAGACTACCCGAAGGACAACTGCGGACTTTGCGACAACTGCGTCAATCCGAAGCCGATGTTCGACGGACGAAAAGAAATGTGCCTGGTGATAAAGCTGATCAAGTCGCTGCCTGAGAACTTCAAGGCTGACCATCTCGCCCTTGTGCTTGCCGGCAAGAGCAACGCGATGATAAAGTCCTACAGGCACGACACTCTGCCTCTGTTCGGTTCCGGCAAAGAACACAGCGAAAAATTCTGGTGCGCCGTCATCCATCAGGGGCTTCTGCTCCACCTTCTCGCGAAGGAGATAGAGACTTACGGCAGAATCTGCGTGACCGGGAAGGGCGAAGAGTTCTTCAAAGACCCGTACGAGATCCGCCTTGTAGAGGACCGCGTGTTCCTGGGCAAAGGTACCGACGATGATGACGAGGCCGGCGCCGCGGCGGTGAAGGCTGGAGGAGGAGGCGGTGATGCCGCCCTGCTTTCCATGCTGAAGAACCTGCGCAAGGATCTTTCCAGGAAACTGGGCCTGCAGCCTTGGATCATATTCGGAGACCCGGCCCTTGAGGACATGGCCATCCTTTACCCGCTGACCTTCGAGGAACTGCAGCATTGCCAGGGCGTGGGCGCCGGCAAGGCAAGGAAATACGGGAAGGATTTCCTGGATCTCATCAAGCGCTACGTCGAGGAGAACGACATATCCCGACCGGAAGACCTGATCGTCAAGTCGGGGCCGAACAAGTCCGCAGGCAAACGGTTCATCATCCACAGCATAGACCGCAGGATGTCCCTTGACGACATCGCGGATGCGAAAGGCGAGGAACTGGACGAACTGGTAAGTGAAATCGAGACAATAGTGTCCTCGGGACTCAACCTTGACCTGAGCTATTACATCAACCAGACTATTGACGACGACATCGTCGAAGACATCTACGAATATTTCAAGTCGGAAGCCACTTCGGATTCCGTGGAAGAAGCGGTCAAGGTGCTGGGGCCGGGCTACGACGAGATGGAAATCCGGCTCGTGAGAATCAAGTTCCTCTGCGAGGTCGTGTCGCCTAGATGTTGACCATCTTCAGCTTGCGGTTCTCGAAGTGTCCCAGGCGCCTGAACCCGAACATCTTGATGTACTGGGCGAAATATTCGAACCTTCTGCCGACCTCGCCGGGGGTGTGCGAATCTGAGCCGAGCGTCAGGATTTCCCCTCCCAGTTCAAGGTACCTCAGTAGGATGTCCTTGTCCAGTATCGGGGTTCTCATCTTGTAGGTCCTATAAGACTTGGTGTTGATTTCCAGGCCCTTGCCATTCTCCGCAAGGTATTTCAGGAGTTCATCGAACTGGGCCGGGAAGTCTCTGTACAGCACGCTCTCCTTGGGGTATGGAGCATAGCGGGCCACATAGTCGAAATGTCCTATGATGTCGAAGTCGCCGAGCCATTTCATCTCTCTGATGATGGTTTCAAGATAGTGCCCGTACGCTTCTTTCCAGGTCTTTCCCTTGTAGTAGTGCCCATAATAGGGGTCGGTGTCCTGAAGATAGTGGACCGAAGCGATGACCTGGTCGAATCTGTGCTGGGAAAGATGCTTCCTGATGTCGTCCCGGGCCTTTTCCTCCAGGCCGAGTTCGATACCCTTGAGCACGCGGAATTTTCTGGATGCAGTCTTTCCGAAGGCACCGTCCTCCACAAGTCCGTTCACCCTGTCGATTTCGGCCTGCTGGGCGGTAACGTCAAAGACTTCCGAGCACAGGGGGCCGAACTCCCCTTTCATCTCAGGAACATAGAAATCACAGTGGTCGGTGAAGCATATTCCGCCGAAACCTTTTTCCGCCGCGGCTGCGGCGCTCCTCTCTATCGTTGTCCTTTCTCCGTCGAAGGAGAACTGGCTATGGTTGTGCGTATCAAAAAACATAGACACTAATATAGTTATTTTTGCTAAATTTGTATTTCATTTTCAACATAAAATAGCAATGTTCACTTTTGGCTACAAAAACTCGTTCAGCAGCATTCTAAGGGCGCTCGCAGCAATCGGCATAGGTCTGGTAATGATTTTCGGCAGCAACGCTATGGAAACTGTCGTCAAGGTCATCGCCGCTTTCGTCCTCGCGGCAGGCATCGTGTCGCTCGTCTACGGAATAGTCCGCAACCGCAGGGAAGGCGTTCTGCCTCTGATGATTGTCAACAGCGTCGTGGACATAGCGATCGGCCTTCTGCTGTTCTTCAACCCGCAGTGGGTGGCTGATTTCATAATATTCATAATAGGAATCGTACTGATCCTTTTCGGTGCGCTACAGCTGATGGCTCTTGTCGGAGTGATGTCACTGCTGGGGGCGGGATTCACATCGCTCCTGCTGTCCATCTGCGCGATTCTGGGTGGCGCATTCCTGATTTTCAACCCGTTCGGCAAGGCGGTGATGGGGATTACCGCAGGAGTGCTGCTGGTTGTTTACGGCGTGTCAGAACTGATTTCAGTCTGGCGGCTGCGCAAGGCCAGGGAAGCCTACGAGGCAAGTTTCGCTGCGCAGGCCGAGCCGGAATCAGAGCCGGACAAGCTTGACACATCCGGCCTGGACGATGCAATCGACGCCGAGTTTTCAAAGGTTGAAGACAACTGAACGGAATGATTCCGCAGGAAACGGTACAGAGGATTCTTGACACCGCCCGCATCGAGGAGGTGATCGGCGACTTCGTCTCTCTCAAGAAGAGCGGAGCCGACTATTGGGCCTGCTGTCCGTTCCACAACGAGAAGACACCGTCGTTCCACATTGTCCCGTCCAAGGGAATATACTACTGCTTCGGCTGCCACAAATCCGGTTCGTCGGTCGGCTTCATAATGGAGCACGAGCATCTGTCCTACGTGGAGGCGCTCCGCTATCTTGCGAAGAAGTACAGCATAGAGATAGTCGAGAAGGAAGAGTCTGCGGAGGACATAGCGAACCGCCAGCGCAACGAGAGCCTTCTTCTGGTTTCCGAATATGCCGGGACCTTCTTCAAGAACCAGCTCGCCACGCCGGAAGGGAAAGCGGTCGGCCTTGAATATTTCCGCTCACGCGGCCTGGAGGACTCAACCATCGAGAAATACGGCCTCGGATGGGCGCCGACCGGCAGACACGCCCTGACCGACGCGGCCAAGGCGGCGGGCTACAAGGATGAATATCTCCTTGAAACCGGCCTGTGCGCGACCTACGACGACGGGACGCTCCACGACCGGTTCTATGACAGAGTCGTGTTCCCGATACATTCGCTGAGCGGGCGTGTCATAGCCTTCGGAGCCAGAACCCTCAAGTCGAAGGAAGAAGGGAAGCCTTACGCCAAGTACGTCAACTCCAAGGAGTCCGGCATCTACGTCAAGAACCGGTCCCTGTACGGAATCTGGTTCGCCAAGAACGAGATAGCCAAGAAGAACAAGTGCTACCTCGTGGAAGGCTACCTTGACGTGCTGTCAATGCACCAACTGGGCATCACCAACGTGGTTGCATCCAGCGGCACCGCCTTGACCGAAGGGCAGATAGCTCTCATCCGCAGGTTCACGCAGAACGTAACGATAATGTACGACGGGGATGCCGCGGGCATCCACGCCGCCCTGAGGGGCATAGATATGTTCCTGCGCGAAGGAATGGACGTCAAGGTCGTCCTTATTCCTGACGGGGACGACCCGGATTCATATTCAAGAAAGCACACTCTCGCTGAAGTTGAGGAATTCCTCGCCGGCGCGGAGAAGGATTTCATCGACTTCAAGGCTTCGCTGCTGATGGAAGGCGCCGCCGGCAATCCGCTCGAACGTGCCAAGGCCATCAACGACATAGCGGACACCATCGCCGTCATTCCAGATGCAGTGAAAAGGTCTGTCTATGTGGATTTTCTGGGTGAAAAGTTCAAGATCCGCCGCGAAGCCCTTGACGAGCGCATAGGCAAGACCCGGCTGAAACTGTCCGAGGAGGCCAGAAAGGCGGCCGAGAGGGAAAGACTCCAGAGGTATTACTCGACATCTGCCTCCGGGCAGAGCGGAGCGGTCGGCTCTCTTGACGTGCCGGGGCCGGATGCGGGGCCGTATCCGGACGCTTCCGGTGAAATGCCGGGGCGCGCAGGCACGCAGGCATATTCAGAGACCGCGCCGCTCCCGGTCAGCCTTGACACGCTGGAACCGGACAAGGTGATGGCCGCCTCCGAACGTGAACTGATGAATTTCATACTGACCTACGGGACCACGGTCCTCGAGTTTCCGGCCGACTCCGAGTTCCATACAGGGCCGGGAGAGGATGCCCACACCGTGTTCGACTTCATCGCCGAGGCTTTCGACGCTGACGGATCCGGCTTCACCACGCCTGTCTACAAAGCGGCCTATGACGCATACTCGAAGGACTATTACGAAGGCTACGCGCAGGAGGAAATCGTCAAGCATATGATGGACGGCCCAGACCGGTACATCGCTTTCGTGGCGGCGCAGCTCTCGACTGACGAGCGCTACGAACTTTCCATCGCCAACCTGCGCAACTCGATGATGTCCAAGGGCTCGTGGCTGACGGCTTACGTTCCGAAAGCGATTCTCGTCTTCCAGAAATGCCGGCTGCAGAATTCAGAGAAAGCGCTGAAAAGGGATCTGACAACGGCACAGGCAGAGGAGGACAACGACAGGATGGCGGAACTGATGAATGAGATCATCAAAGTTCAGAAGACCTTGATAATCGTGAAGAAACGTCTTGGAAGAGAAAAATAAACATCAATGAATATGGAAAAGAAATTCAAGAGAACACTTGTGACCTGCGCGCTGCCATACGCCAACGGTCCGGTCCACATCGGCCACCTCGCCGGTGTCTATGTCCCGGCTGACATCTATGTGCGCTACCTCAGGATGAAGGGCGAGGACGTACTCTTCATCTGCGGCTCCGACGAGCACGGTGTGCCGATCACCATCAAGGCCCGCACCCAGGGAGTCTCTCCGCAGGACATCGTGGACAAGTACCACAAGATCATCAAAGACTCGTTCCTCAATCTTGGAATCAACTTCGACATCTACTCCCGCACGACCTCCAAGGTGCACGAGAAGAACGCATCCGAGTTCTTCCGCAAGCTCTACGATGACGACAAGTTCATCACCAAGGAGACCGAACAGTTCTTTGACCCGGAGGCCAAGGTCTTCCTGGCCGACCGCTACATCACCGGAACCTGCCCGAAGTGCGGCAATCCGAACGCCTACGGCGACCAGTGCGAGAAGTGCGGCTGCACCCTCAGCCCGGAGGAACTGATCGACCCTAAGTCCAAGCTCAGCGGAAGCGCCCCTCAGAAGGTGAAGACCAAGCACTGGTACCTGCCGCTGGACAAGTACGAGCCGTGGCTCAGGGAGTGGATTCTCGAGCAGCACAAGGAGTGGAGGTCCAACGTCTACGGCCAGTGCAAATCCTGGCTGGACGGCGGTCTGCAGCCGCGCGCGGTGAGCCGCGACCTTGACTGGGGCGTTCCCGTTCCCGTGGAGGGAGCGGAAGGAAAGGTCCTCTACGTCTGGTTCGACGCTCCGATCGGCTACATCTCCAACACGCAGGAACTTCTTCCGCAGTCCTGGGAGAAATGGTGGAAGGACGAAGACACCCGCCTCGTGCATTTCATCGGCAAGGACAACATCGTATTCCACTGCATCGTCTTCCCTTCGATGCTGAAAGCCTACGGAGGCTACATCCTGCCGGACAACGTTCCTTCCAACGAGTTCCTCAACCTCGAGGGCGACAAGATCTCGACCTCCCGCAACTGGGCGGTCTGGCTCAATGAATATGTCGACGAATTTCCCGGCCAGGAGGACGTGCTGCGTTATGTGCTCTGCGCCAACGCTCCGGAAACCAAGGACAACGACTTCACCTGGAAGGACTTCCAGCAGAGGAACAACAGCGAGCTGGTGGCGATTTTCGGCAACTTCGTCAACAGGGCCGTTGTCCTGACCCAGAAATATTTCGGCGGCCGCGTGCCTGAGAACCTCAAGCCGGAGCCGGTCGATGCCGAGACCCTCGCCAAGATTCCCGAGTGCAAAAAGGCTCTTGAGGCCGACCTTGAATGCTTCCATTTCCGCGAGGCCCTGAAGGAGGCGATGAACATCGCCCGCATCGGCAACAAGTACATCTCCGACACCGAGCCGTGGAAGGTCGCCAAGACCGACATGGACAGGACGGCCTCCATCCTCTACACCTCGCTCCAGATCTGCGCCGACCTGGCCGTAGCCTTCGAGCCGTTCACACCGTTCTCCGCAGAGAAACTCCGCGGCATCCTCCGCGTCGGCCTCGAGGCCGGCACCGACCACCGCGCCGGAGAGGGCGAGCCTACGGTCAACTTCTTCAAGGAAGGCGAAGCCAAGGCGCTCCACACGGGAGTGGCTTCTGAATATCCAGTCACACTTGGATGGGATAGTCTCGGCAAGGCCGACATCCTTCCGGTAGGCCACGAACTCGGCCAGGCGACCCTGCTCTTCAGCAAAGTCGAGGACAGCGTCGTGGAGGCCCAGGTCGCCAAACTGCAGGCCACGAAGGCCGCCAACGAGGCCGCGGCCAAGGCTGCGGCTGCCGAGGAGGCCGCCCACCACGTGGAGCCGCAGAAGGAAGACTGCTCCTTCGACGAGTTCGCCAGGATGGACATCCGTACAGCCACCGTGCTGGCGGCCGAGCGTGTTCCTAAGACAGACAAGCTGCTGAAGCTAAGCATCGACACCGGCATCGACCAGAGGACTATCGTGTCTGGCATCGCCGAGTACTACTCTCCTGAGGAGATGGTCGGCAAGCAAATCTGCATCCTCGCCAACCTGCAGCCGAGGGTCATCCGTGGCATCGAGTCCAGAGGAATGATTCTGATGGCCAAGCAGGGCGACGGCAAGATGCGATTCATCACTCCTGCCGAGGCTCTCGCCAACGGAGCGATCGTAGGATAATCCTGATGGCTGGGCGGCCAGCCGTCCGGCCATTTTGACAGACTGACAATTAAAAGGTTTAAAAACTATGCGATTCAAACTTTTGACAGCGTTGGCGGCTGCGGTCATCGCAGCCGGCTGCGCACAGTCCGGACTCACGAAGTCAGGACTTGACCCGCAGGACTTCGAAGCCGGGCGTGACGGCTCCACAACCGGTCTCTACACCCTGACCAACACCTCCGGGATGGAGGTCTGCATCACGAACTTCGGAGGCCGCATCGTCTCCGTGATGGTGCCGGACAGAAACGGAGAGTTCAAGGATGTCGTCCTTGGCTTCGACAAGGTGTCGGACTATTTCCCTGAGAACAACCAGACAGATTTCGGAGCGACCATAGGCCGCTACGCCAACCGCATCGACCACGGCAGGTTCACTCTGGACAGCACCGAGTACCAGTTGCCGCAGAACAACTACGGCCACTGTCTGCACGGAGGCCCGGAAGGCTGGCAGTACAAGGTCTACGATGTTATGGAGGCAGACGCATCGCACCTCAAACTCGGTATGGACTCCCCTGCCGGAGACTCCGGCTTCCCGGGAGAGGTCAAGGCCAGCGTGACCTTCACCCTGACCGAGGACAACGCCATCGACATCCGCTACGAGGCCACGACCGACGCCCCGACCGTCATCAATATGACCAACCATTCCTACTTCAACCTGTCCGGAGCCCCTGCGTCACATCAGGTCACGGAAGACTCGCTTTACGTCAACGCTTCCTTCTACACCCCTGTTGACTCGACGTTCATGACAACCGGCGAGATCGCTCCGGTCGAAGGCACTCCGTTCGACTTCAGGAGGACTCACAAGATTGGCGACGGCATCGATGCAGACGATGAGCAGATCCGCAACGGCCGCGGCTACGACCACAACTGGGTGCTTGACACTCAGAGGAACGATGCCGCACTTGCAGCCGAAGTCTACTGCCCGGAAACAGGCATTGTACTCAGGGAATACACCGACGAGCCTGGAATCCAGATTTACTGCGGCAATTTCCTTGACAGCACTGTAACGGGCAAGAAGGGCGTGGTCTATGGCCACCGCACCGCGATCTGCCTCGAGTCCCAGAAGTTCCCGGACACTCCGAACAAGCCCGAGTGGCCTTCGTCCGTCCTGCGTCCCGGCGAGACCTACACCAGCCACTGCGTCTTCGCTTTCAGCGTGAGATAGCAAGAGCCCGACAGATTGAAAGAAGCCGTTACGGAGCCCGTTCCGCAACGGCTTTCTTGATTTACATTTCCACCCAGTTGACATCGGGGTCGCGGCGCCACCAGGTCAGCTGCTTCTTGGCGTAGTGGCGGGTGTTCCTCTGCACGAGCCGCACAGCCTCCTCGAGTGGGATCTTGCCGTCAAGATATTCAAAGACTTCCTTGTAGCCGACGGTCTGCAGCGCCTGGCAGTTCCTGTACGGCAGAAGCGACCTTGCCTCCTCGACCAGACCCGACTCGAACATATTCAAAGTCCTTTCATTGATCCTTGAATACAGTTCCTCGCGGGACCGGACCAGCCCGATCTTCTCGATTTCGAAGGAACGCCTGCGCCTCTCCCCCGTCTTGAAGGACGAGAACGGCCGGCCGGAGACCAGGCAGACCTCGAGAGCCCTGATGACCCTCTGGCTGTTGCGGATGTCTATCTGTGAATATGTCAGCGGATCTCTCGAGCGGAGTTCCTCGGCCAGAGACCCGACACCTTCGGCTTCCAGCCTGGCCCAGAGCCCGGCCCTAAGGGCGGCGTCGCCGTCCGGAAGATTGTCCAGCCCGTTGCACACGGCATCGATGTAGAACATCGAGCCTCCCGTCATCACAAGAGTCTCGTGACCCTCGTTGAAGAGTTTCTCTATCAAGGAGATGGCCTCAACCTCATAGTCCCCCGCCGTGTATGGCCGGTCGACGGGGACCGTCTGGATGAAGTAGTGCTTCACGGCGGCTAGTTGCTCCGCGTCAGGGACGGCTGTCCCTACAGACATCTTTTCGTAGATCTGGCGGGAGTCACAAGAAATCACAGGCGAGGCATATTCGAGTGCCTTGCCTATGCTGAAATCGGTCTTTCCGACCGCAGTCGGCCCGAGTATGATCAGAAGCCGGCGCATAACAGGAAAAATGAAAAAGAAGGAACGGCAGGAAATCAGATGTCGAGGTCCTCGGTACCGTCGAAGATGACCTTTCCGTCCTCGTCGTTCTCGTCCTCCTCATCCTCCTCGTCATCCTCGTCGTCATCCTCGTCGGAATCCGCTCCGCCGTCGGAATCATCGTCGTCCGGTCCCCAATCGGGTTTCTGTCCCGGCAGATGTCTCTGAGAATCAGGAAGATCTTCGAAGGCCACATAGCCCTTCTCGAATTCTATAGGGTTAGGTCCCTTCACCTCAACGACCGTCGGCTTGCACTCCGGCTTGTCTTCGGTGCCTTCAAACGTAATTATCACGCTCTTTTTGTTCGGCACATCATAGAAATAGACAAAGGAACTGACTCCCGACTTGATTGCCCGGGCCACCGACACCCTGTCAACGGTGCCTGCGCCGAGATCAAACAGACCATATCTGGCGAGGACCGCTCCCCCGGCATCCAATGCCTTGAACATTATCAACTGATCCTGAGGAAATTCCATATCGGCCCGCATCTGTTTGTGGAACTCGTAAAGGGTCGTTTCACCCCCCATCTCATAAACACGGTAGAAGCCCTTTATGCCGGCCAGTGTCACTCTGAATCTGTAAACCATAAATATTTCCGTTCAAAAACCTTTTCAAAATTACAAAAAATCCCGTTCCGTTGCAAAATAATCTGAAAATCGCTATTTTCGTGAGAACTTCCGCACCGGGATGGAAACATCAGAAAAGATCATACAGGACACCTACCGGACTATCCCTGGGCCGGCAGAGGGGCTGTTCAAAGACAACGGCAGCCGTTTCATCTCATTCGCGTACCCGGTCGAGACCGAGGACGAGATCCGCGGCATCATCACCGAAATCAGGAAAAAGTACCACGACGCGAGGCATCACTGCTACGCCTACCGGCTCGGCCATCTCGGAGACACCTTCCGGGCCAACGATGACGGCGAACCGTCATCGTCTGCGGGGAGACCGATTCTCGGGCAGATCGATTCGCGGGGACTCAGCGACGTGCTGGTGGTTGTCGTCAGGTACTTCGGAGGCATCAAGCTCGGCATTCCGGGACTGATCCGTGCCTACAGGACCTCGACGGCCGATGCTCTGGACAAGGCCGGGGCCGTGGAGAAGACGGCTGGAAAATGCTATGAGATCCGGTTCGGCTACGAGGCGATGAACAGCGTTATGAAGGTTGTCAAGGATCTGGACCTGAAGCAGAAAGGCCTCGAGCAAGGGCTTGACTGCTGCCTCAAGGTCTGGGCGAGGCTGTCGGCGGAGGAGGATCTCAGGGACAGGATCGGCAAGATCGAAAACTGCAAGATAAACGAACTTTAAACATTAATCATTATGCCTAAGAGTCTTATTTCAATCCAGGATTTTTCAAAGGATGAGATTCTTCACATCCTTGATGTCGCGAAGGAATTCGAAGCCGCCAGAGAACAGAATTTCCTTGCCAGCAAAGTGGTCGCCTGCCTGTTCTTCGAGCCGTCCACCAGGACGAGACTTTCATTCGAGGCAGCGGTAAACAGACTGGGTGCCAGAGTGATAGGCTTTCCGGACAACCGCAACACGAGCCAGACCAAGGGCGAAACCCTGGAAGATACCATCAAGATCGTGTCCAACTATGTGGACCTGATCGTGATGAGACATCCGATGGCCGGAGCCGCCGACATCGCCGCCTCTGTTGCGAGCGTACCTGTAATCAATGCGGGCGACGGAGCCAACCAGCACCCTACCCAGACTCTTCTCGACCTCTACGCCATTCAGAAGACCCAGGGAAGGCTCGACGGACTGACGGTGAATATGGTCGGAGACCTCAAGTACGGCCGGGCCGTGCATTCGCTTGTGGAAGCCCTGCGCTGGTTCAACCCCAAGTTCATATTCACGTCTCCGGAAGAATTGAATATGCCGAAGAAGTACATCGAGATGCTTGACCGCGAAGGCGTCTCCTACTCACTGGCCGACAGGATCGAGGACGGGCTGAACGCCTGCGACATACTTTATATGACCAGAGTCCAGCAGGAACGTTTCCCGGATATGGATGAATATAATAAGGTCAAGGACGTTTACAGGCTCACGGCCTCGATGCTCGGCTCCGTCAAGCCGAACATGAAGATTCTGCATCCGCTCCCGAGAGTCAACGAAATCGCCACCGATGTGGACGACACGGAGTTCGCCTATTATTTCCAGCAGGCCGGAGGCGGAATGTACATCCGGATGGCAATCATCTCCTACCTTCTCGGCTACAGATAGGACCGGGAATATTCATTGAAATCCTGATTGCGCGACCACGGAAGGCAGACTGATGAATTTTTTTCCATCTTGGCCAATAATGGTTGCTTAATCATTTTAATTTACCTATCTTTACCGCCCCGAACCTTAAAGGGCCGGGGCCATATAACAAATAACGCTAAGTATCATTACAATATGAAAAAAGTTCACGTTTTCAACGCTGGGCCTTGCCTGCTTCCGCAGGTGGCCATCGACAATGCCATCGAGGCACTCAAGGATTTCAAGGGCACCGGAGTTTCCGTGCTCAGCATCTCACACCGCACAAAGGAATGGGACGCTACGATGGATGAATGCAGATCCCTCTGGAGAGAACTGCTCAACATCCCGGACACTCACGAGGTCGTGTTCCTCGGCGGCGGAGCCTCCCTTCAGTTCCTCTATGTGGCGATGAACTACCTTGAGAAGAAAGCGGCCTATCTCGAGACGGGCGTATGGGCGAAGAAGGCCCTCAAAGAGGCCAAGGGCATAGGCGAGGCCTACGCTCTCGCCAGCTCTGCCGACAAGAACTACTCCTACATTCCTAAAGGCTACGAGATTCCGACCGACATCGATTACTTCCACATCACGACCAACAACACCATCTACGGTACTGAAATCAAGGAAGACATCGACTGTCCTGTCCCTCTCATCGCCGACATGTCCTCAGACATAATGAGCCGTCCGGTCGACGTGAGCAAGTACGACCTCATCTACGGTGGAGCCCAGAAGAACGTAGGTCCTGCAGGCGTGATCTTCGCCATCATCAGGAAAGACTCCCTCGGAAGGGTCAGCAGGTACATTCCTACTATGCTTGACTACCGTACGCACATCGACAAGCTTTCGATGTTCAACACACCTCCTGTGTTCTCCATATTCATAATGAACGAGACCCTCAAGTGGCTCAAGAGCATCGGCGGCGTGCCGGCCATCCAGAAGATCGACCAGCAGAAAGCTGACCTTCTGTATTCAGAAATCGACCGCAACCCGCTGTTCGTGGGCACCGCCGCGAAGGAGGACCGTTCCAACATGAACGTCTGCTTCGTGATGGCTCCGGGCTATGAGACGCTGCAGGACGAGTTCCTCGCTTTCGCCAAGGACCACGGAATGGTCGGCATCAAGGGACACCGCTCGGTCGGAGGCTTCAGGGCTTCGCTCTACAACGCCTGCGCCCTTGAGGACGTGCAGGCTCTCGTGGACTGCATGAAGGAATTCGAAACTCTTAAGAAGTAAAGCGGTATGAAGATTTTAGTAGCGACTCAGAAACCTTTCTCGGCAGCCGCCGTCGCCGGGATCAAGGAGATTGTCACAGCGGCCGGACACGAATTCGCCGCTCTTGAAAAATACGCCGATGCATCGGAACTGATCGCCGCCGTCGCAGACGTGGACGCGCTGATCATCCGCTCGGACAAAGTCACGGCCGAAGTGCTTGACGCAGCGAAGAACCTCAAGATAGTCGTTCGCGCCGGTGCCGGCTATGACAACGTCGATCTCGCCGCGGCCACGGCTCACAAAGTTGTTGTGATGAACACTCCGGGGCAGAACTCGAACGCAGTCGCCGAACTCGCCATCGCGATGATGATCTATATGTGCCGCAACCAGTTCACCCCTGCCACGGGATCCGAGATTCAGGGCAAGAAGCTGGGCATACAGGCATTCGGCAACGTCGGCCGTCTGGTCGGAAAGAAGGCCGAGGCTCTGGGAATGAGCGTTATGGCCATCGACCCGTTCATCCCTGCCGAGAAGATCCGCGAAGCCGGAGCCGAACCTGCCGAATCGCTTGAAAAGATGTATGCCGAGTGCGACTTCATCTCCCTGCATATTCCTGCGACCCCTGAGACCATCGGTTCGATAGGCTACGACCTCATCACCAGGATGCCTAAGGGGGCCTGCCTTGTCAACACCGCCCGCAAGGAGGTCATCGACGAGGCCGGACTGGAGAAAGCGCTGGAAGAGAGGCCTGACCTCAAGTACGTGACCGACGTGGCGCCTGACAACTACGCAGCCCTGAAGGAGAAGTTCGGCGTGCGCATCTTCGCTACCCCTAAGAAGATGGGAGCCCAGACAGCCGAGGCCAACATGAACGCTGGACTTGCTGCGGCGCGCCAGATTGTGGATTTCTTCACCACCGGCTGCACCCGCTTCCAGGTCAACAAGTAATTTTACGAATATCCAAACCACATTGCAACGCTATGGTTAGAGTAAAACCGTTCGCGGCGGTCAGGCCGCCGAAAGATATCGTGACAGAGGTGGCCGCTCCGCCTTATGATGTCCTCAACTCCGAGGAAGCCAAGGAGATGGCCGGAGAGAAGTCCCTTCTGCACATCACTAAGCCGGAGATAGA
Organism: Anaerotignum sp.; assembly: GCA_963600795.1. GTDB lineage: Bacteria > Bacteroidota > Bacteroidia > Bacteroidales > UBA932 > Cryptobacteroides. The sequence continues at coordinate 23,339 of CAVCDF010000179.1, forward strand.
TTTCTGTCCCATTCTCGAGGACCACGACCCGAAGGTCTACGATGAGGCCGTGAAGAATTTCAAGGAGTGGCAGGCCAAAGGATGGCTCAAGCGCGATTCCAAGGAATGCTACTATGTCTATGCGCAGACGATGGAAGGCAGAACGCAGTACGGTCTTGTGCTCTGCGCCCACACGGACGACTACGCCTCCGGCAAGATCAAGAAGCACGAACTGACCCGCAAGGACAAGGAAGACGACAGAATGGTTCATGTCCGCATCCAGAACGCCAACATCGAGCCGGTGTTCTTCGCCTACAAGGACAACCGCATCCTCAACGAGATTGTCGCCCAGACCGTCAAGAAGGCGCCTGAATACGATTTCATCGACGAGAACAATTTCGGGCACAAGTTCTGGGTCATCGATGACGACAAGACCATCGACCAGATCACAAGGCTGTTCAAAAGTGAAGTGGAAGCTTTCTATGTGGCTGACGGACATCACCGCACGGCGGCCGCCGCGCGCGTCGGAGCCGAGAAGAAGGCGCAGAACCCGAACCACACAGGTGACGAGGAGTACAACTACTTCATGGCCGTATGCTTCCCCGAGAGCCAGCTCAAGATTCTGGACTACAACCGCGTGGTAAAAGATCTGAACGGCCTTACCAAGGAACAGTTCATCGCTGCCGTCGAGGAGAACTTCACCGTCAAGGCTGAAGGAGCGGAAATCTACCACCCTGACCATCTGCACAACTTCTCGATGTACCTTGACGGACAGTGGTACTCCCTGGAGGCTCTTCCGGGCAGGTACGACGACAAGGATCCGATCGGGGTGCTGGATGTGACAATCCTCTCGAATCTAGTACTGGACAAGGTGCTCGGAATCAAAGATCTGCGTACCGACAAGAGAATCGATTTCGTAGGCGGCATCAGAGGTCTCGGCGAACTGAAGCGCAGGGTTGACAGCGGAGAGATGAAAGTGGCCTTCGCCCTCTATCCCGTCTCCATGCAGCAGCTGATCGACATCGCCGACACCGGCAACATAATGCCTCCGAAGACGACCTGGTTCGAGCCGAAACTCCGTTCCGGTCTCGCCATCCACACCCTGGACTAGTGGATCGGCAATCTGAAGGCCGGCTTCTTCAGACAATCTAAAAGGGGATGACTTTTCAGTCATCCCCTTTTAGGTTGATATCAGCAGCGTCGCTCCCGCCTACAGACTGGCGATGTTCTTTTCGTTGAGGAGGTTCTTGCCCTCGGCGGTGTAGGCGTAGTCGATACGGTCGGCGTAGAACTTCTCGACCTTGCCGCGGACGATCTTCATCGTGCTGTTCACCATTCCGTTCTGCTCGGTGAACGGCTCAGGAAGCACTGCCACGGCTGATGGAAGCCATCTTTCCGGGAACATTCCCTCGTGCGCTCCGCCCTTCTTGTAAGAGTCGATCTCCTCCTGAATCTTGCGCAGCATAGCCTCCTTGCCCTCACGGGTGGCAGGGTCGAAGCCCTTGCCGGAAACATATTCCTTCAAGGCATCCTTCGCAGGAACGATCAGCACCATCGTGTAAGGGTTCTGGTTGTTGTGGAGGACGACCTGCTCGATGTACTTCGAGCCGTCGGTAAGCGAGTCCTCGAAGCCTTCCGGACTGTATTTCTCTCCGTCGGAGGAAATCAGCAGGGACTTGAAGCGGCCCACGACATAGAGGAACTCCTTGTCGTACATATAGCCCATGTCGCCTGTGTGCAGCCATCCGTCACGGATGGTGTCGGCGGTACCCTGGGGGTTCTTCCAGTAGCCGGCCATCACGTTTTCGCCCTTGACGACGATCTCACCCTTGGTGCGCAGAGGCACTTCATTGCCGTTCTCGTCGCAGATTTTGATCTCCATAGGCTTCACGACACGGCCGGAAGAGCCGAACATCGCGTGACCGGTCGAGTTGGCGGAGATGATAGGGGTGGCCTCGGAGATGCCGTAGCCCTGGAACATAGGAATGCCGATGGCGCAGAAGTACCTCTGGAGTTCGATGTCCAGAAGGGCTCCGCCGCCGACGAAGAACTCCATCCTGCCGCCGAACGCCTCGCGGACCTTCTTGAACAGGATCTTGTCGAACAGAGCCATAAGCGGTTTCTTCCAAAGCTGGAGGAAACCTCCGCGGTTGTAGTACTCCTTGTTGTAGGAGATGGCGAGGTTGAGGGCGTAGTTGTAGAGTTTCTCGACCTTCGGACCCTGCTTGTGGATGCTGGTCTCGACGCTCTTGCGGAAACTGCGGGCGAGGGCCGGAACGGAAAGCATCACGTGAGGGCGCACCTCCTTGATCGCCGTAGGAACATTCCTCAGGGTGGCGAGCGGATTGGCCCCCACAGGGACGGTGGCGATGCTGCTGCAGTAGGACATCATCGTGTAGAAGCCCGCAACGTGCGCGAAGCAGTGGTCCAGAGGCAGGATGATGAGCATCGTGGAGTCAGGCTTGACACCGATCACGGAATGCGCCTGCTCGACGTTGGCAGTGTAGTTGCGGTGGGTAAGAAGCACTCCCTTAGGGTCGGATGTGGTGCCGGAAGTGTAGCTGATGGTAGCGTAGTCATCAGGCTCTATCGACTTGTAGCGCTCCTCGAACTCGGCCTTGTGGCCGAAGAGGTAGCTGTCGCCGAGTGCCTGAACCCATTCCATAGAAACTTCCTTGGCATCTGTGGCAGGTACCTTGTCGAAGACTATGACTTTCTCCACTCCTTCAAGCTGCGGAAGAATCCTGCGGACTTTCGGAAGCTGCTGGGCGGAGACCATCACGAAGCGTGACTCAGAATGCTTGATTCTGAAAGTCAGATCGTTGCTTTCTTCAAGTTTCACGGAAAGAGGCACACTGACACCGCCGGCGTAGATGATTCCTAGTTCCGCAAGAATCCACATGTTCCTGCCTTCGGAAAGAAGGGCCACCTTCTCGCCCTTGCGGAGCCCCATAGCCATAAGGCCGGCCGCTATCCTGTGGCCTTCCTTGCGGGTCTGTTCAAAAGTCGTTTCTGTCCATTTACCGTCCACCTTCTCGCGAAGGAACACGTGGGAAGAGAATTCGTGGGTGTATTTCTCCACGAATTCAATCAATGTCGGTCTTGATTCTGACATACTAACTAACTTATTTGGTTTTATTCATCGATGTGGCGCACCTCCGGGAAAAGCCCGTAGAGTTCCGCATCAATCTTGTCCGTCACTATCTGGAAATCTTCAGGACGGTTCTCGAATTTCACGTTGTCAACATCGATGACGAGCAGGTGGCCGTCGTAGCCGGAAATCCACTCGTCATAACGCTTGTTGAGACCTGTAAGGTAGTCGATCCTGATGCTGCTCTCGTACTCCCTGCCCCTCTTCTGGATCTGCGCCACAAGATTCGGAATGGAGGATTTGAGGTAGATCAGCAAATCGGGCTTGGACACCAGGGACATCATCAGGTCAAAGAGATCGGAATAGTTCTCGAAATCCCTGGTGCTCATCAAACCCATATCGTGGAGGTTCGGCGCAAAAATGCGCGCGTCCTCGTAGATCGTCCTGTCCTGGATGATCACATCGCTGCATCTGGAGATCTCGACCACATCCTTGAACCTCTTGTTCAGGAAATAAATCTGAAGATTGAACGACCAGCGTTCCATATCCGCATAGAAATCCGAAAGATATGGATTGAAATCCACTGACTCGAACTTGGGAGTCCAGCCGTAATGAGCCGCCAGCATCTTGGTGAGAGTTGTCTTGCCGCTGCCGATGTTTCCTGCTATCGCGATGTGCATATCCTGAAATTGTTTGTAGCCACAAAAATAACACTATTTTTCCAAAGGGAAAAGGCCGTAGAGTTCAGCGTCTATCCTGTCGGTGATCAAGGCGAAATCCTCCGGGCGGTTTTCGAAGTCCAGAGTGTCGGCTTCGATTGTCAGCACCCTCCCTTCATATTCGGAAATCCACTTCTCGTAGCGCTCGTTCAGACCGCTGAGATATTCAAGGCTCATCGTCTGCTCGTAGTCGCGCCCGCGCTTCTGGATCTGGGCCACGAGATGCGGCACCCCGGAGCGGAGGTAGATCAGCAGGTCCGGCTTGCGCACGGTCGCCGCCATCACCCGGTAAAGTTCCATATAGGTCTCATAGTCGCGCTTGGAGAGGTTGCCCATCGCGTAGTTGTTGGCCACGAAGATGTGCACGCCTTCGAAAAGAGTCCTGTCCTGGATGATGACATCCTTGCTCCTGGCTATCTCCAGAACATCCTTGAACCTCTGGGCGAGGAAGTACGTCTCAAGGTTGTACGACCAGCGCGGGATGTCCTTGTAGTAGTCCTCAAGATACGGATTGTAAGTCACGGACTCGTACTTCGGCGTCCATCCGTAATGCTCGGCCAGCATCCTTGTCAGCGTCGTCTTCCCGCTGCCGATGTTCCCTGCGATTCCTATGTGCATTGTGTTCTGTGAATATCTTTTTATGAATATCTACCCGTGAATCTCAATCCCTTCGCCGTCCCAGTCAAGGTCCTCTTCCGGCTCGTTGAAAGGCTGGAGGAACGGATTGTGGGTCCTCTCGTCTCCGATGCTTGTCCGGTGTCCGTGGCCAGGCAGCACATCGACATCCCCCGGCAAGCCCATCAGCTTGTCCATCACGCTGACTATCAAGCGGTCATAATCCCCGCCGAGATGGTCCGTACGACCTATCGTACCTCTGAAAAGGGTGTCGCCGCTCAGCAGCACCTTGTCCACCTCGTCGTAGTAGCAGACGCAGCCGGGAGTGTGGCCCGGAGTGGCGATGACCTTGAAGGAAGCGCCTTCGAGCGTGTCCAGCACTTCGCCGTCCTTGATGTCCACTGTAGTTATGCCGGCCGAATCGTCGGCCTCAAGACCGAACTCCCTGACAGCCACAGGATTATGATCGAGTACAATCTTGTCTTCCGGGGCCATCAGCACCGGGATTCCATATTCCTCCACCACCTTTCTCACTCCGTGGACGTGGTCGAAATGGCCGTGCGTCAGCCACACGGCGACAGGCCTGAGGCATTCCGACACGACAGTGTCCTTCAGCTGGTCGAACTCCTGCGGCCAGTAGCATCCCGGGTCCACGATCACGCAATTTCCCCTCCTGTCCCAAAGCAGGTAGCAATTCTCCCGGAAGGAATTGAATATGAAAGTCTTTATGTTGAGCTGATGTTCCATTGCAATCCGCTCCGGCGTCAATGACCGCCGGCATAGCATAGGCAAAGGTAGGCATTAACGGGCGGAATGCCAAGCATTCCTCCGCATTTCACATTCCATCAGTCCAGAAGAAGGTCCCTCAATTGTCCGAGGCCAGCAGCGAGATGATGCGGTCGATTATAGGGTCGATGCGCGAAGCCGGGACGAGAGCGTTGTTGGTCATCACCGAGAAGATTACGGTGTCGGACTTGGAACCCACGCTCGGCTCGATGTAGCCGCTGAAGCACCTGACTCCGTTCATCGAGCCGCTCTTCAGATGCACCCTCGAACGGACGGAAGCCGGAGCGTCCCTGAGACGGGACTCATAATGGCGGTCGCCGGGGCTGGCCAGAGTCTGCACATAGTCATCGAAGACCGGGCTGTCCATCATTGCGCCGAGAAACCGGACAAAGAACTCGGGCGAAAGATAGTTGTTGCGCGAGAGCCCGCTCCCGTCCGCTATTCTGACATCGTCCGACCGGACCCCGAGGCTTTTGAATATGTCCGCGACGGCCACATAGCTGGAATCGTAGGATGCGGAATGGTGCAGTCTGCGGCCCAGCGTGCGGAACAATGTCTCAGCATAGAAATTATCGCTCTTCAGATTCGTCGAACGGGCGATCTTCGACAAGGCCGGGGAATACGTCCGCCCGATGATTGTCAGGTCGTCCACCCGGGAAGCGTAAGGAC
>CAVCDF010000180.1:0-34379 GCA_963600795.1 Anaerotignum sp.
ATGTCGGTGTAGATCCTGTCGCCGACCATAGCTATCTCCTCGGATTTCAACCCGTTGCGGTCACGGATACCGTCCAGCATCGTAGGGTCCGGCTTGCCCATCACCTTGTCGGGCCGTCTGCCCGAAGCCGCCTCGATGCACTTCTGCAGCGAGCCGCAGTCGACCAGAACCGTCCTCGCATCCGTCGGGCAGACCCAGTCCGGATTCGTCGCGACGTAAGGGATGCCCTGCTTCGCCCACCAGGTGGCGCGGCAGAGGCGTGAATATACCAGCGTGGTGTCGAAGGCCACGATGAGCATGTCCGGCACGTCGTCAGGATCGTCGGCACAGGAGATGAACCCCGCCCGCTCGAACTGCCCTATCATGCTCGGAGTGCCGAGCATAAAGAGTTTCTTCACCGCCGGGAAGTTCTTCTTGATGTAGTCGATCGTAGCGATGGGAGTGGTGTACATGTTCCCTTCGTCGGCGGGAATCCCCATTCCGGCGAGTTTGCGGAGGTAGTCGTCGACCGACTTCGTCGGGTTGTTGGTGAGGAATGAATATCCCACCCCGTTTCTCTTCATAGTGTCAAGCACCTCGACCGTGAACGGGAAGATGTTGTTCTCCATGTAGATGGTCCCGTCCATATCGAGGGCCAGATGCTTGATTTTGCGGAGTTTGGCCTTCTGCTCAGGAGTGAGCGTTCCGTTGTAGTTCTTCACCGTCAGATTCTCTACTTGTCAAGTTGCTCGGCGTGCGAGAGGAGATATTCCTCGGCCTCAATATTCCAGAGTCCGTTGTGGGCCTTGCAGAGGCGGTCGAGTTCTGCGTAGACCGGATTGGTCTTACCCTTCTCGCCGAAGTCCGCGATGGCGGTCAGCGGCATCTCCACGTGGGTGTAGATGAGCTTCTTGCCTCCCTTGATTGACGGAAGGTTCAGGGTGGTCTCAGAAACGACGTTCAGGCCTCCGATGTGGGTGACAAGACCGGCAGGGTCCAGTCCGAGGCTCATCAGGTGGAGGGCCTCCTTCATGTCATCGGTGTTGCCGCCGCTGGTGCCTACCACGTGTGTGGAGGCGTAGTGGACATTGTAGAAGTTGAACGGAGCCTTGAAGTCGGAACGGCCCGGGCCTGAGAAGAAGTTCAGGCAGCCGTCCTGGCCGAGGATGTCGTCACCCTGCTCCACGACAGCCGGCACCGGAGCCATCACGACAACCTCGTCGTAGCCTGTGCCGCCGGAGATCTCGCGGAGAGTCTCGGCAGGATTCTCGACGGCGCCGGTGTTGACATAGCGCAGGTCGATGCCCTTGGAGGCCGCGAATTCTTTGGTGTACAGGGCCGCGGCGCGGTCAAGCCTGGCCTGGTCGATGTCAGTCACGACAAAGAGAGCCGGCCTTCTGTCCTCGCGGTGAAGCACGTAGTTGATCATCGCCAGACCCATCGGACCTACTCCGGCGAGAAGAGCCATCTTGCCGCCTTCCTTGATCTCCATCTGGTGCACATAGGAGCCTGGATGGGTGTGGTAGCAGGCGTGCATCGCTCCGATTACGCAGGCGAATGGTTCGCTGAGCGAGGCCGGGTAGAAGCCCGGTCCCTTGTAAGGGAGAAGGCATCCCATCTCCATTACCTCGGCAGGAATGATGACGTATGTTGCGTCACCGCCGACGTAGCGGTAGGAATATCCAGGGGCTGAGAGGAGGCCGACAGGGCCGCCTTCATAGTTCATCGCCGGCTGGATGGAGAACTTGTCTCCAGGTTTGAACTGGTCCTTCCACTTGGCTCCGACTTCGAGAATCTCGCCGGCGAACTCGTGGCCGATGATGGTCGGATGCTCGGCGATGTCGTTCGGGACTCTCTTGTGGTCGGCTCCCTGGTGGGAGGATTTGTAGGAAGACATGCAGAGGCTGTCGCTGACAACCTTGGCGAGGATCTCGTCCTCCTTCATCTCCGGGAGCTCGAACTCCTCAAGACGAAGGTCTTCCTTTCCGTATAGTCTTACTGCTTTGGTTTTCATTATATCATTAATTATGTGAAGGTATAATATCAAAATGACACGCCCGTCAGACTGAGCCGACAGGCGCATCATTCATATTCAATCATTTAGACACCCTTCTTGGCGCGGATGATCTGCTCCGCGGTCGTCTGGTTGCTGACAGGGACATAGTCCTTCAGAGGCACGATCTTCTCGTTGATCGCGTCAAGGAACCAGGACGGCTGAGGGAAGAACGCCTCCTCGAGCTCGTGGCAAGGGGTGATCCAGTTGCGGGATCCCAGCACTACAGGAGCGGCGTCGAGGTAGTCGAACGCCATCTCGGTGATGTTGGCCGCGATGTCGTTGAGGTACGAGCCGCGGGCGCAGGCGTCGCCGGCGATGATGATGCGGCCGGTCTTCTTGACAGACTCAAGCACCTTCTCATAGTTGAACGGAACGAGGGAGCGGGCATCGATGACCTCGGCCTCCATTCCGTACTTCTCCTTCAGGATGTCCGCCGCCTCGAGAGCGCGGTACAGGGTGGCTCCGATGGTCAGGATGGTGACATCCTTTCCGGCCCTCTTGACATCAGGCTCACCGATCGGAATCTCGTAGTAGCCCTCAGGCACACCGCCTTCGTGGAACATCTCGCCCTTGTCGTAGATCCTCTGGCTTTCAAAGAATATGACAGGGTCGGTGCCCTGGAGAGCGGCGTTCATAAGGCCCTTCGCGTCGTATGGAGTGACAGGGAAGCAGACCTTGAGTCCAGGAATATGGCAGCAGAGGGATGTCCAGTCCTGTGAATGCTGGGCGCCGTACTTGGAACCTACGGACACGCGCACGACAACAGGCATCTTCAGGATGTTGCCTGACATAGCCTGCCACTTAGGGAGCTGGTTGAAGATCTCGTCTCCGCAGCAGCCGAGGAAGTCGCAGTACATGATCTCAGGGATGACACGGCCGCCGCACATCGCGTAGCCGATCGCCGTGCCGATGATTGCGGCCTCGGCGATAGGGGAGTTGAACAGACGGTGGTAAGGCAGGGCCTCGGTCAGTCCTCTGTAGACAGCGAAAGCGCCGCCCCACTCACGGTTCTCCTCACCGTAGGCGATCAGGGAAGCGTCCTTGTAGAAGCGGTCGATGACGGCCTCGAAGATACCGTCCCTGATGTTGAAGGTCTTCATCTTGCTGGCCGGCTTGCCGTCCTTGTCAAGATAGAACCTTGACTTGCCTTCGATCTGCTTCACGCGAGGATTCTCCTCCAGAGGCATATTCACGTCAGGCTTGGCGTCGCTGAGGGAGTCGACGCTCTGGTTGGAGAACATCATGTCGCCGAGCAGCTCGCTCTCCTTGACAAGGTTCATACGAGGTGAAAGCTCGGTGTCGATGGCGAGCTTGTAGCACTCGAAGATGTTGGAGTTGACTTCGGCGCGGATGGCGTCGAGGGCCGCCTGGTCGGCGACTCCGGCCTCCTTCAGCTTCTCGCCGAAGGCCACGATGCAGTCTTCCTTCTCCCAGGCCTCGATCTCCTCCTTCGTACGGTATGAAGACTGGTCGCTTGGGGAGTGTCCGCTGTAGCGGTAGGTGACGACATCCAGAAGGGCCGGGCCCTTCTTCTCGAGCAGGTAGGCCTTCTTGCGATTGAAAGCGTCGATGACGGCGAGAGGGTTGTAACCGTCAACTCTTTCAGCGTCCATCGCGTCGGCCTTGAAGCCGGCTCCCAGACGGGCAGGGAAGGTGTAGCCCATGGTCTCGCCCTTGGTCTGTCCGCCCATTGCGTACTGGTTGTCCATCACGTTGAACAGGACTGGAAGGCCGCCCTTCATGTCGCCTTCCCAGAGGGTGTTGAACTGGTCCATCGATGCGAAGGTCATTCCTTCGAGCACCGGACCTCTGGCCATCGCCCCGTCACCGAGGTTGGCGACGACGATGCCCTTCTTGCGGTTGACCTTCTTGTAGAGGGCCGCGCCGACTGCGATTGAGCCAGACCCGCCCACGATGGCGTTGTTCGGGTAGATGCCGAACGGAGTGAAGAAGGTGTGCATTGATCCGCCCAGACCCTTGTTGAAACCGGTGGTGCGGGCGAAGATCTCGGCCATCGCTCCGTAGAGGAGGAAGCGGATGCCGAGTTCCTTGGTGTCATTTCCTGAATATGCCTTCTTGGCGACGTTCAGGGTGGCTCCGTTCCAGAACTCCTCCATAACCTTCTTGAGTTCGTCCTCAGGAAGGATCTGGATGGAACGCAGACCCTTGGCGAGAATCTCGCCGTGGGAACGGTGCGATCCGAAGATGAAGTCATTCGTGTCAAGGCAGTAGGCCATACCGACGGCCGCAGCTTCCTGACCGGCTGAAAGGTGGGCCGGACCCGGGTTGTTGTAGGCCACTCCGTTGTAGCCGCCCGTGGTCTTGACAAGGTTGAGCATTGTCTCGAACTCGCGGATGTAGGACATGTCGCGGTAGATGCGGAGGAGGTCCTCCTTGGTGAAATTACCTTCCTTGAGCTCTTCCTTGACGGTCTTGTTGTACTTCATCACAGGGATTTCAGGGAGCTTCAGGACGTGGTCCTTCGGACGCAGGGTCTCGTTAGGATCGATGTAAAGTGCTTTTGGCATTTTAGTATTCTTTTATGTTATTTGTTCCAGTGTTCGTTATTTGAGCGAGAAGGCCGTCTCCTTGATGATTTCGGAAACTGTCGGGTGAGGGAAGACGACTTCCTTCAGCTGCTCGAGGGTCATCTCGGACTCGATGGCGATGCAGGCGCTGTGGATGATCTCGGAGCAAGGATTGCCGAGCATATGCACGCCCAGGACCTCGTGATACTTCTTGCCGACGATGATCTTGCATATTCCTTCACCGCCCTCGTTCTCGGCCACGAAGCGTCCGGCGTAGGCCATAGGGAGCTTGACGACTGAATATTCCTTGCCGGAAGCCTTGGCCTGCTCTTCTGTGAGGCCGACTCCTGCGACCTCAGGGTTGGTGTAGACGATGCCCGGGATGGCGTCGTAGCGCATCCTGTCGGTCTTGCCGAGGATGTTGTTGACGGCCACCTCGCCCTCGCGGCTCGCAGTGTGGGCGAGCATCGAGAATCCGGTCACGTCACCTGCCGCGTAGACTCCCGGGATGTTGGTGCGCATCTTCTCATCCACCTTGATTCCGCAAGGTCTTCCGCCGCGGTTCAGGAGCATCTCGACTCCGAGGTTCTCAAGGCCGTAGCCTGTAAGGTTGGCCCTGCGGCCCACAGAGACGAGAATCTTGTCTCCGCTGACTCTCTGCACCTTGCCTTCCGCGTCTTCATAGACAACAGTGTTGCCTTCGACACCGGTGACCTTGCACTTGAGGCAGAAGTTCACGCCGCGCTTGGCGTAGATTTTCTGAAGCATCGCGCTGATCTCATCGTCAAGAGGACCGAGAATCTTCGGAAGCATCTCCACGACAGTGACTTTCGTGCCGAGGGTGCTGAAGAAGGCGGCGAACTCCATACCGATGACACCTCCGCCGATGACGACGAGTTCCTTCGGCTGCTCCTTCATCGCGAGAATCTCGCGGTTGGTGACGATCACGTCGCCAGCCTCCTTGAGACCCGGGAACGGAGGCACGGCGGCCTCTGAGCCTGCGCAGACCAGAAGATTCTTCGCTGAATATGTCTGTTCGGCCGCAGTGATCTTGATCCCTTCGGCATCGCGGCCCTGGATCATCGCCTCTGCAGCCACGACCTCGACGTTGTTGGACTTCATCGCCAGCTTGACGCCGCCGACGAGTTTCTTCACGACCTTGTCCTTGCGGGCCACGATCTTGGCGTAGTCGAAGGTTGGCTCCTTCACATAGACTCCGTAATGGTCGCCGGTGAGAGCGTAGTTGTAGACCTTGGCGCTGTACAGGAGTGTCTTGGTAGGGATGCAGCCCTCGTTGAGGCAGACTCCTCCGAGTGATTTCCTTTCAAAGAGAACGACTTTGAGGCCGGCCGCTCCGGCTCTCTCGGCGGCCACATATCCACCGGGGCCGCCACCGATGATTGCTAAATCATACATATCGAGATTGCTTAATATTCAGTTATTTAAAATTCCACTTCGAGATTCTCTATCTCGACGGCCACCTGTTTGAGGAAGCGTGTGGCCTCGCCGCCGTCCAGAGCTCTGTGGTCATAGGTCAGGGACAGACCGAGGTAAGGGACGAAAGCGTAGACTCCGGCTCCCAGGTCCTTAGGACGCGGAACGATCGTGCCGACGCCGAGGATGGCGCTCTGAGGCACGTTGATGACAGGGGTGAACCACTCCACTCCGAAGCCTCCGAGGTTGGAGACGGTGAAGGAAGCACCCTCGGCCGAAAGCAGGTCAGGGTTGACGGATCCCTTCTTGCAGTCCTCGGCCACCTTCTTGAGAGCCTTGCTCAGACCGATGATGTTCAGGTCTTCAGCGTGCTTCACGCAAGGGACCATAAGTCCGCGCTCCGTGTCAACGGCGCAGCCGAGGTTCACGACATTGAAGATTCTCATCGCGTCACCGAGGCAGTGCGAATTGACCTTAGGGAACTTCTTGAGAGCCTTGATGACGGCGTAGCAGACGAAGTCGTTGATAGTGATGTTGGCATCGATCTTCCCTTCTTCGAGAGCCTTCTTGGCTTTCTTGCGGAGAGCCTGGATCCTGCGGGCGTCAGCACCGAGCATATGTGTGAGCTGGGCGGTGTTCTGCAGGGAGTTGTACATCGACTTGGCGATGAGCTTGCGCATGTTGGACATCTTCTCGACCTTGAACTCCTCGCCTTCTCCGGCAAGATTCTCGGTGTGTGTAGGCTTCCAGACCTTCAGGTCGGAACCCTTGACCATTCCTCCGAGACCGGTGCCTGCGGCAGGAGCCTGAAGACCGCCGTCCGCCATCATAGCCTTGGCGAGACCTGACTTAGGAGCGCCCTGTGCGGCGATCACGTCACGCTCGATGATGCGTCCGTGAGGGCCCGAGCCGGCTACCTGGGCTGTGTCAACGCCTTTCTCGGCGGCAAGTTTGCGGGCACGCGGCGAAACAGGAGCGCCGGCGGTCACGGTTCCGGCAGGGATCGCAGGGGTTTCGGCCGCAGGGGCTTCGGAAACTGCTTCGGAGGCTGCCGGGGCGGCTGCCGGAGCTTCGCCGGCGGCTGGAGCGGCGCCTGAAGGAGCATATTCAGAGAATGATTCTCCAGGTTCGCCGATGACCATCACATTGGTCAGGCAAGGGATTTCATCGTTGTCGGCAAAGAAGCAGGCGAGGACGGTCCCTTCGACCTTGGAATCTTCATCGAATGACGCTTTGTCGGTTTCATAACTGAAGAGAACATCTCCTACAGCGACTTTGTCTCCGACTTTTTTCTTGAATTCAGTGACGATGCAACTTTCAACAGATTGCCCTTGTTTGGGCATTATAACAACGTGTGCCATTAATTATAAATTGATTATCGGTTTAAACACATATTATAAATACAAAGTTAAAATTTCTTACTGAGATAAAAAAGGATTATATTTGCCCTTCGGTTGATAATTAGCACAAATCAAATTCAAAATATCAAATAGAAAAATGCAGTCAACAGAAGAACTGAAAAGGATTGCCTCTCAAGTAAGAAGAGACATCATCAGGATGGTCGTCAAGGCCAAGTCCGGACATCCCGGCGGGTCAATGAGCAGCACCGATTTTATGACAGCCCTGTACTTCAGCGTTATGGACCAGAGCCCTGAAAAATGGTCCCGCGACGGCAAGAATCAGGATGTGTTCATCCTTTCCGCCGGACATCTTACGCCGATGTACTATTCAGTACTGGCCAGGGCGGGCTATTTCCCTGCCTCCGAGCTCGGCACATTCCGCAAGTTCGGTTCACGCCTCCAGGGACATCCTTCAGTCAGGAAGGTGCTTCCGGGAGTATTCCAGGCTGCCGGATCCCTTGGGCAGGGTCTTTCCGTAGCGACCGGTGTCGCCCTCGCCAAGAAGGCCGACAACGATCCTCACTATGTGTTCACGCTCTGCGGAGACGGCGAGTCCGAAGAAGGACAGATCTGGGAAGCAGCCCTGTTCGCTGCGCATCACAAGGTTGACAATCTGATTGCGATGACCGACTGGAACGGCCAGCAGATCGACGGCACGACCGCCGAAGTCGCCGGACTGGGCGACCTCGAGGCCAAATGGAAGGCTTTCGGCTGGGAAGTAATCATCGCCGACGGACACGATATGGACAAGATTCTCGACGCTTTCGCCCAGGCTAAGGCAAAGGCTGGAAAGCCGGTGATGATTCTGTTCAAGACAGAGATGGGTCACGGAGTGGACTTTATGGCCGGCACGCACAAGTGGCACGGCAGCGTACCTTCCGACGAGCAGTGTGAAAAAGCGCTGAGCCAGCTTGAAGAGACGCTTGGGGATTTTTAATCGAGTGAATTTAAAAGATTGGAAGTTATGAAGAAATATACCGACAAAGGAAAGAAGGACACCCGCAGCGGTTTCGGAGCCGGCCTTCTTGAAGCCGGAAAGGCTGATTCAAGGGTCGTTGCACTGACCGCCGACCTTAAAGGCTCACTCAAGATGGATGCGTTCGCGGCTGAATTCCCGGAAAGATACTACGAGTGCGGAATCGCCGAAGCGAATATGGTCGGAGTGGCCTCCGGAATGGCTCTCGCAGGAAAGATTCCGTTCGCCGGTTCGTTCGCCGAATTCATCACGGGACGAGTATACGACCAGATAAGGATGGAGGTCTGCTATGGCAAGACCAATGTCAAGATCGCTTCTTCACACGCGGGAATCACTCTGGGCGAAGACGGAGCCACACACCAGACGATGGAGGACATCGCGCTGATGCGCGCCCTGCCGGGAATGGTCGTGCTGAATCCTTGCGACTGGACACAGACGAAGAACGCCACGATTGCCGCGGCCAAGTACGACGGACCTGTTTACCTCCGCTTCGGACGCCCGAAAGTCGCAGACTTCACCCCTGACGAACCGTTCGAAATCGGCAAGGCCTACGTACTCAACGAAGGAAAGGACGTGACGATATTCGCTACCGGACACCTTGTCTGGGAGGCTCTTCAGGCAGCCGAGGCCCTTGAGGCTGAGGGCATCTGCGCCGAAGTGATCAACGTCGCCACCATCAAGCCGCTGGACAGGGAGACTGTCCTTTCGTCCGTCATCAAGACCGGAGCCGCAGTCGTGGCCGAAGAGCACAATATGGCCGGCGGACTTGGCGAACTGATCGCCGGAGTCCTTGCGGAAACCGCTCCGAAGCCTCTTGAATATGTCAACGGCAAGGACGAATTCGGCCAGAGCGGAACTCCTGCGGAACTGATGACAGCCTACGGAATCGACGCTGCACACATCGTTGAAGCCGCGAAGAAGGTCATCGAGAGGAAATAACGTCCGAAAAGCGTTATCGCCGCACGATAATCTCGATAAAAAACAGAAAAACTTAAGGGACATTTTATGTTTCTTAAGTTTTTTTCTGTTTTTATGGCGTACCTTGCCGCCATTCGTTAAAACATATTCCTGAACTATGAAGATGAAAGATCTGTGCGCGGACGAGAGGCCGCGGGAGAAGATGCTCGCCAAAGGAGCGGGAGCGATGAGCAATGCCGAACTGCTGGCCATTCTCATCGGCTCGGGGACAAGGAACGAGAATGTGCTTGAAGTGGCCAACAGGCTTCTGGCGGCGAACGGCGGGAAACTCTCGGCTGTGGCCGGGATGGATGTCGGGCAGATGAAGGAAATCGGAGGCATCGGCAGCGTCAGGTACGCTTCGATAGCGGCCGCATTCGAACTCGGAAAGCGCTGCTGCCTGGAGGACCCCGGAATCAGGAAAGTCCCGCTGACCGACGCCTCCTATGTGTACAGGCTGATGCTGCCGCACCTTAAAGGCTTGGAACACGAAGAATTCTGGATCATTCTTCTGAACAGGGCCAACTACATAATCCACAAGGAGATGATCAGTTCCGGAGGGGTCACGGCGACAGTCGTGGATTCCCGGCTGATAATGAAGAAGGCCCTGGACAAGCGGGCCTGCGGGATGATAATGGTGCACAACCATCCCTCCGGAAACCCCAGACCCGGGCACTGCGACCTTACGGAGACCGAGAGACTGAAGAAAGCGGCCAACACTTTCGACATCGCTCTTCTCGACCACATAATAATCTGCGACGACTGCTATTTCAGTTTCGCCGACGACAGGGTCACGATGGCCGAGGCTGAAAATTTTGCGGAAAAGAAATAAATGCGTACTTTTGGTTTTCGGAAAACCAATCTCGAAAGCCAATGAAAATCATCAATCTTGGAGAGTCAGATTCCGTACTCAACAACATCGTTGCGCAGATGCGCGACAAAACCGTCCAGAAAGACAGCCTCCGTTTCCGGTGCAACCTTGAACGGCTCGGACACATCTTCGCCTACGAACTGAGCAAGGTTCTTGACTACAGTCCCAAGGACATCGCCACCCCTCTTGCCACGGCCAGAGTCCGGACAAGCGACACAAAACTTGTAGTCGCCACCATACTCCGCGCCGGACTCCCTCTCCACAAAGGTATCCTCGATGTTTTCGACAATGCCGAAAACGCATTCATCGCGGCATTCAGGAAATATGACAAAGGAGATGATTTCCACATCAACATCGAGTACTGCACCTGTCCCGACCTCACCGGCAAGACTCTGATTCTGGCGGACACGATGCTGGCGACCGGAGCTTCCATCGAAATAGCCTACCAGAGACTGATCGACGAAGGCGGAGAGCCTGCCTTCACGCACTTTGTCTGCCCTATCGCAAGCATCTACGCGATTGAATTCCTGCAGAAGCGCCTTCCTGAAAACACGACTCTCTGGACTGCCGCGGTCGACGAGGAACTGACCAGCCACTCCTACATCGTTCCGGGACTGGGAGACGCCGGAGACCTCGCCTACGGCAAGAAACTGTAGCCTACAGTTCCTTTCTCAATCTTGCCTTCGGGATGTCAAGCTGGTCGCGGTACTTGGCTATGGTACGCCTCGCGACCTTGTAACCCCTTTTGCTCATCTGGGCGACAAGCTGGTCGTCAGTGAGCGGCTTGCGCTTGTCCTCCGCGTCCACGCATTCGCGCAGAGCCTTCTTGAGTTCCCTGGTGGAGACCTCCTCACCCTGCTGGTTCTCAAGCCCCTCCGAGAAGAAATATTTCAGCGGGAATATCCCGAAATGGGTTTCTATGTACTTGCTGTTCACGACTCTGGAGATGGTCGAGATGTCGAAACCCGTCATCTCGGCGATGTCCTTCAGGACCATTGGCCTGAGGTGGGATTCATCCCCGTCCATAAAATAATCGTGCTGGTACTCCACGATGGCCTTCATCGTGCTCTCAAGAGTGTTGTAGCGCTGCTTCAGTGCCTCGACAAACCATTTCGCGGAGTCAAGTTTCTGCTTGACGAATGTCACCGCCTCCTTTTTCTGGCGGTCTGACGATCCCTGGGCTCCGGCGAGAAGTTCAGCGTACTTCCTGTTCACCCTGATCTCGGGTATGTTGAATCTCGGCATCGACAGCTTCAGCTCTCCGTCCACGAGGTCAAGGACGAAATCCGGAACGATCTGCTGAGCCTGATCGTTGTAGGAATCATCAATCTGCCCTCCCGGAGACGGATTCAGCTTTACAATCTTCGCCATAACGTCCTTCATCTGGTCCTCCGTCAGACCCAGTTTCGTGATGATCTTCTGGAAGTGCTTGTTGGAGAACTCATTGAAATAGTCCCTGAGAATCGTTTCGGCAATCTTTACGGTCTGAGTCTGCTTCTGGGCCTTGAGCTGCAGCAGCAGGCATTCGCGCAGATTCCTGGCACCGACTCCGGCCGGTTCGAATTCCTGGATGACCTTGAGCATCGACTCGACCTCCTCCGGACTGGATTCGATGTTGACCCTGAAAGCCATATCGTCGACAAGACTGTACAGATCCCTGCGCAGATAGCCGTCGGCATCGAGACTGCCGATGATGAAAGCGGCCACATCGTGGTCGTGCTTTGACAGGTTACGGTAGCCCAACTGCTCCATCAGGCTCTGCGTGAAGCTTTCCTTGACGGAAAAAGTGTTGTACTGCGGACGTTCGTCCTTACCGTAGTTGTTCACCCGAAGCTTATAGGCCGGAATAGGGTCGTCCTCATCGATCTCGTCGATGGAGATGTCCTTAGGCTCGTCGTCTTCCTCATTCTTCTCCTGTGCCGGAGAATCGTCAAGAACAGGATTGTCCTCAAGCTCAGACTTGACCTTCTGTTCCAGCTCCTGGATGGGCAGTTCGATCAGCTTGATCGTCTGTATCTGGAGCGGAGAAAGCTTCTGAACCTGTTTGAGTTCCAGTCCTTGCTTGATCTTGATCATAACGTCATTCGTTTTCCGGTTCAGTTCTCACGGCGACGAGACTTCCTTCAACGTCCACCGCAGGATAGCCGATGGTTTCCCTTACTATGAAAGCCGTCGGGAAACTGCCCTTGACCTGCTGCAGAAGCTGCATCGCTTCCGACTTGGTGCGGAAATCCCCGACAGTCACCCTGAAGAACGGGTTTGAATATGTCCTGTAGGCGGCTATTCCCGGAAACATTCCCCTGAACCGTCCCAAAGCAGTTTCCGAATCGCTTCTGGAAGTCTGCTTGTTGTCATTGAATATCCTCACGCGGTAACCTGAAACGGTCTTTGAGGAATTCGACGCGATGTGGGCGTCCATAGCCTTGCGGATCGCCTGCGACTGATGCACGGCAATTTCTCCGGTGCCGTGTCCGGAAGCGAGCACATTGAATATGCTCTTGCCAATTAGCGTTGAGTCCATCACGGCGGCCCCTGAGCCTGCCGCCGTTTCACGCATCTCCTGCGCGGAAACCTGCAGCGCCGCACCGGCCGCAAACATCAGAATCAAGGCCAAAGACCTTATGCCGAATATGTTCTTCAAATTTTTCCTCACTTTAAAATTTCCTCCAACTTTATGTCCTTGAGCCTGATCGTCTGGCCTTTCCTTTTCCCTTTGCCGAGCCTGACGGTGGCGTTCACATCTGCGGTGAATCCCGAGAAATCGCCCTTCTTGAGCATCTGGGCCAGCTGGATAAGGCTCACTCTCTCGCTCAGAGCCGCTGCGCAGGGCAGTTCATAGACCTTGCTGCATTTCCTGTCCACCGAAACGGAGTCCACGGAATAGGTCGCGATGTCATCGCCGTTGTACTTGACCGTGCCGTTCACGTCCATCACCTTGAATGCGAAGGTCGGATTGTCGATACCTATCGCAAGCACTGCATTGACGGAACGCAATCCTTTCAATGAATATGACTCCAGACCGCAGGATGTAACCTTTATGTCCTTTACCTTCGACAGACCCGAGCAGCCGGAAGCCAGCAGGCAGACCAGCAACGCAACAATGATGCCCGGAATAAACTTGTTTCTGTCCTTCATTTCTCTTCACGTTTCCACAAAGATAATCAAAAATCCCAATTCGCTGAAAAATCCATATCTTTGCAGAATAAGGGAAAGAAAATGGGAAAGAAGATCTACATAGAGACATACGGTTGCCAGATGAACGTCGGCGACTCGGAAGTGATACTCTCGATTCTCGGGAAGGAAGGCTACGAACGGACCGAATCGATGGACGATGCCGATGTGATTCTGGCCAACACCTGCTCGGTCAGGGACAACGCCGAGCAGAGGATCCGGGGACGCATAGAAGTGTTTCACAAGCAGAAGGAAAAACGGCCCGAAGCGGTCGTCGGAATCGTCGGATGCATGGCCGAGAGGCTGAAGGACAAGCTTCTGGAGACGCACAAGGTGGACCTTGTGGCCGGACCGGACGCCTACAGAACACTTCCGGCGCTGCTGCGCGACGTGGCTCCGGACAAGCCTCAGATTAACGTGATGCTCTCCCACGAGGAAACATATGCGGACATCGTTCCGGTCAGGACTGACAAGAACGGAGTCTCGGCCTTCATCTCGATAATGCGAGGCTGCAACAATGTCTGCTCCTACTGCGTGGTTCCCTACACAAGAGGTGCGGAGAGAAGCAGGGATCCGGAAACCATCGTTGCGGAAGCCGAGGACGTGTTCAGGAAAGGTTACAAGGAAGTCACGCTGCTGGGCCAGAACGTGGATTCCTACAATTGGAGGTCAGAGGACGGACGGCAGACCTGCGGATTCCCCGAACTGCTTGAAAAAGTGGCCGGAGTCAGCCCTGAACTCAGAGTCCGCTTCGCGACCAACCATCCTAAGGACATCAGCGACGCCCTCATCGAGACGATGGCAAGGCACGGCAACATCTGCAACCATATTCATCTGCCGGTCCAGTCGGGCAGCGATAGGATGCTTGAGAAGATGAGGAGGCGCTACACTTCGGAATGGTACCTCGAGAGGGTCAGGAAGATCCGCGAGGTGCTGCCGGACTGCGGAATCACCACGGACGTCATCGCCGGATTCTGCTCGGAAACCGAAGAAGACCACCTGCAGACGCTTGACCTGTTCCGCAAGGTAGGCTTCGACTACGCCTATATGTTCTGCTACTCAGAAAGGCCGGGGACCATCGCCGCGAGGCACTACCCCGACGACATCCCCCAGGAAGTCAAGACCCGCAGGCTCAACGAAATCATCGCTCTGCAGAACGAACTGAGCCTGAACAGCAACCGGAACGATGTCGGGAAAACCTTCCGGGTGCTTGTCGAGGGACCTTCGAAGAAGAATCCGGAAGAACTCTGCGGACGCACCGGCAGCAACAAGATGTGCGTGTTCCCGGGCTGCGGCCTGAAGGCAGGCGACTACGCTGACGTCAGAATCCTTTCCTGCACGTCGGCGACTCTCATCGGAACCGTCGTGGAATAGACAGAACACCCTTCCGACATGCTTCAGTGGATTCTCTCGGCCGTCTATTTCCTGCTGATCGTCAGCGTCATCCTTCTGATACTGGTTGACAACGGCGATTCGGGCAGGAAGTTCGCGTGGCTGCTCGTAATCGCCGTGCTGCCGGTAGTGGGACTCGTCCTGTACTTTATGTTCGGCATCAACTACAGGCACCACTGGATCTTCAACAGAAGGCACGAAAGGTACAGGGCCATCTTCGAAGCCGGCACGACCCCGGAGCTGAACAGCCTGCTCTTCGGGCATCTGAACGAGGGCAAGGTACGTGAAGATTTCCGGCCTCTGGCAAGACTGCTGGGCGTGGGAGCCTATCCGTCTGTGACTTCCGGCAATGACATCGAGGTCATCACGACGGGCCGCCGCAAGTTCGATCTCCTGAGCCGGGACATCCTTGAAGCCAAGGAATCCATCCACATTGAATATTTCCACTTCGGCAACGACAAAGGAAGCAATGCCATAAAGGAACTGCTTATGCAGAAGGCCAGGGAAGGGGTCAAGGTGCGTTTCCTCTACGAGAACATAGCCAATTTCCCGATCCGGACGAAGTACTACAACACAATGCGCAAGGCTGGAGTGGAAGTTGTCAAATTCACCAATCCGAGGATGCACCTGCTGGACTTCGTCACCACGCTGAACTACCGCAACCACAGGAAAATAGTGGTCATCGACGGAAAGATAGGCTACACCGGAGGGATGAACATCAACGACCGCTACTTCAATCTCTGGCGCGACACCCACCTCAGAATCACAGGCGATGCGGTGGCCACCCTGCAGTACACGTTCCTTGACTCGTGGCTTACCGGCGGCGGTACGATTGACAAGAATCTGGCGGAATACTATCCGATGGTGGCGCCGGGCGGAAGCCCGGCGGAAGCCGGAGCGGAGAAGCCAACGGCGCAGCCTGCCACGCAGCCGGAAGCTGAAATCGACTTCAGGAACATCCATCCTGTGCTGAAGGACAAGCTGGTGCAGATAGTGCCGGACGAGCCTGACCTTCCGATGCCGATTCTGCAGATGAGCTATGAATGGGCTCTGCAGCACGCCAAAAGATACATCTATCTCCAGACGCCTTACTTCGTTCCTGCCGAACCTGTGATGGACGCCCTCAAGACCGCAGCCCTCTGCGGAGCCGATGTCAGGCTGATGCTCCCGGAAGTCGCCGACAATCTGATAATGAGGCCGGCGAACAAGGCCTTCTACGAAGAGACGCTCAAAGCCGGAGTGAGAATATTCCTCCGTCAGGGAGAATTCATACACTCCAAGACTTTCGTGTGCGACGACTACCTAACGAGCATCGGTTCGGCCAACCTGGATTTCCGCAGCTTTTCCATCAACTACGAAGTCAACGCTTACATCTACGACGAGCAGACGGCACTGATGAACAAGGGCATATTCATTTCCGACCTCAAGCAATGCCGGGAGCTGACTCTTGAGGAATGGTCCGCGCGCCCGTGGCACTCGCGGCTCCTGGAAAGCCTGATCAGGCTGTTCGCCCCTCTGCTGTAGTTCCGCCATCCAATAAATAAAGGCAAGGATATTCCCGGAAAATGGTTAATTTTGCAGGATTATCCTGCTCGCGGCGGCCTCTCGCCTCCTTGCGGCGGAAGAAAAAGAAAAAAGATATGGCAAAAGTAGTGACATTCGGAGAGATAATGCTCCGCCTGGCGACCCCGGGACACCTTAGGTTCAATCAAGTGAATGAATATGAAGCCACGTTCGGCGGCGGAGAAGCCAATGTGGCCGTTTCCCTCGCCAACTACGGAATCGACGCATCCTTCGTCACAAGGCTTCCGGACAACGACATAGCCTCAGCCTGCCTGCAGGAACTCAGAGGTCTGGGCGTGGATGTCAGGGACTGCGTCAAGGGCGGAGACAGGATGGGAATATATTTCCTCGAAACCGGCGCAGTCGCAAGACCGAGCAAGGTCATCTACGACAGGGCGCACTCGGCCATCTCCGAAATCAAGCCGGGAATGATCGACTGGGAGAAAGTCCTCGCCGGCGCCGACTGGTTCCACTGGACCGGCATCACACCGGCAATCAGCGAAGGTGCGGCGGAAGTCTGCCTTGAAGCCATCCGGACAGCCAACAGGCTAGGCGTCAAGGTCTCCTGCGACCTCAACTTCAGAAAGAAACTCTGGAAATACGGCAAGACCGCTTCTGAGGTAATGCCGGAGCTCGTGGCCGGATGCGATGTCATCATCGGCAACGAAGAGGATGCGGAGAAGGTCTTCGGAATAAAGCCGGAGAACTTCAACGCGGAGGACGGCATCATCGACAATTCCCGCTTCGAGAGTGTCGCAAGGCAGCTTATGGCACGTTTCCCGAGAGCGGGGAAGGTTGCGATAACCCTCAGAGGCTCGCTCAACGCCGACCACAACACCTGGAGCGGAGTCCTGTTCGACGGAGAGCGTCTGCATTCCTCAAGGACATACGACATCACGGACATCGTTGACAGGGTCGGAGGCGGCGATTCCTTCGGAGGCGGACTGATCTACGGTCTGCTGACATACGGCGAGGACTGCGGGAAGGCACTTGACTTCGCGGTCGCCGCATCGTGCCTGAAGCACACGGTTTCCGGAGACTACAACCGCGTCACAGTCGCGGAGGTCGAAAACCTTATGAACGGCAACGGTTCCGGCAGAGTTTCAAGATAACGGATTTCAATACATTTAAGATAACGGAGAAGATATGGCCAGATACAGCAAAATCGAGGTTCTTTCGGCTGCCGAGGGCAGCGGCCTCATCCCTGTGTTCTACAATGCCGACCCTCAGGTGGCCAAGTCGGTCCTGAAGGCCTGCTACGATGGAGGCATCAGAGTGTTCGAGTTCACCAACCGCGGCGATTTCGCCCACGAAGTCTTCGGAGAACTCGTCAAATATGCGGTGGAGAATCTTCCGGGGATGATTGTCGGAGCCGGCTCTGTGGTCGACGAGGTCACCGCCGTGCTTTACATGCAGCTGGGAGCCAACTTCATTGTAGGCCCGATGTTCAACCCGTCCGTCGCCAAAGTCTGCAACCGCAGATGCGTCCCTTACATTCCGGGATGCGGTTCGGCGACCGAGGTGGGGAATGCGCAGGAAGCAGGCTGCGATGTCTGCAAGGTGTTCCCGGGCGATGTCCTCGGACCTGCCTTCGTCAAGGGAATCAAGGCGCCTATGCCGTGGACCAAGATTCTGGTGACAGGAGGAGTGAAGCCGACCGAGGAAAACCTCTCGTCCTGGTTCAAGGCCGGAGCCGCCTGCGTCGGAATGGGCAGCAACCTCTTCCCGAAGGATACGGTCAAGGCCGGAGACTGGGACACCGTCTCAAAACTCTGCGCCACATCCCTTGAGATCATCGGGAAAGTAAGGCAGAAGTAGAAAAACGACAAGACAAAACCACACACTGAAGACACTGAATATGACAGACAAGACCAAGACCAATTTCAGATGGGTGATCTGCGCGATGCTTTTTGCGGCGACCGCGGTCAACTATCTTGACAGGCAGGTGCTGTCCCTGACCTGGGATGAATTCATCAAGCCGGAGTTCCACTGGAACGAATCGCATTACGGTACGATAACGGCCACCTTCTCGATAATCTACGCGATCTGCATGCTTTTCGCCGGACGGTTCGTGGACTGGATGGGGACCAGAAAGGGTTACCTCTGGTCAATCGGAGTCTGGTCGGCGGGAGCCTGCATCCACGCTTTCTGCGGCATCATCACCGAAAACCTTGTCGGACTGCACTCCGCGGCCGAACTGGTCAAGGCCACCGGCGACACGGCCGTGATGATTTCCACGATAAGCATGTACTGCTTCCTCGTGGCGAGGAGCATCCTGGCTCTCGGAGAGTCCGGCAACTTCCCCGCCGCCATCAAGACCACTGCCGAATATTTCCCTAAAAAGGACAGGGCTTTCGCCACGTCCATATTCAATGCCGGCGCTTCCATCGGGGCGTTGTTCGCACCTCTGACGATTCCTGTCCTTGCCAAGCATTTCGGCTGGGAGATGGCTTTCATCGTCATCGGTGTGCTGGGATTCATCTGGATGGGATTCTGGGTGTTCCTGTACGACAAGCCTGAATCTTCAAAGCACGTCAGCAAGGAGGAACTGGCCTACATCGAGCAGGACGAAAAGCTCGACGGCACCGGTGCGGAAAAAGAAACCGAAGGCCGCAAGCTCGGTCTCAAGGACTGTCTGAAATACAGGCAGACCTGGGCGTTCGCCATAGGCAAGTTCATGACCGACGGCGTGTGGTGGTTCTTCCTGTTCTGGACTCCTTCCTACCTCAACTCCCAGTTCGGAATCAAGACCAGCGACCCTAAGGGCATGGCTTTGATCTTCACTCTCTACGCCATCACGATGCTGTCCATCTACGGAGGAAAGCTTCCTACCATATTCATCAACAAGGCGATGAAGAACGGACAGGCTTTCGACCCGTACGCGGCAAGGATGAAGGCGATGCTGATCTTCGCGTTTCTTCCTCTGGTCGTGCTGCTCGCCCAGCCTCTCGGAAGGATATCCCCTTGGTTCCCTGTGATTCTCATCGGCATCGGATGCGCCGCCCACCAGTCCTGGTCGGCGAACATATTCTCGACTGTAGGAGACATGTTCCCTAAATCCGCCATCGCCACAATCACCGGAATCGGCGGAATGGCCGGCGGACTCGGTTCGATGCTTATGCAGAAGGTGGCCGGCGAACTGTTCGTCTATTCTGAGCAGACTAACCTGGCCTTTCTCGGATTTTCCGGAAAGCCTGCAGGCTATTTCATAATCTTCTGCGTCTGCGCCACCGCCTATCTCATCGGCTGGTGCATAATGAAGGCGCTCGTTCCGAAATACAAGGTAATCACCGTCTAGCCGGATATGAAAGGATTGGGGACTGTTCTTCTGCTGGTTCTGTCCAACGTGTTCATGACCTTCGCCTGGTACGGACATCTCAAGCTCCAGGAAATGAAGATTTCGACAGACTGGCCTCTGATTCTGGTGATACTCTTCTCCTGGGGAGTGGCTTTCTTTGAATATTGCGCCCAGGTGCCGGCCAACAGGCTCGGCTTCTCCGGCAACGGCGGGCCTTTCAGCCTGGTTCAGCTCAAGGTCATACAGGAAGTCGTCTCGCTGATGGTGTTCACGATAATCGTCACTTTCCTGTTCAAGGGAGAGACGATACACTGGAACCACATCGCCGCCTTCGCCTGCCTCATACTCGCGGTCTTCTTCGTGTTCCTGAAGTAATCGAGGCACGGCTGCAAAAGATAAAGACAGGGTGACGGTTTCCGTCACCCTGTCTTTATTCCAGTGCCTCGGGCGGGACTCGAACCCGCACGAACATTTCTGTCCAAGGGATTTTAAGTCCCTCGTGTCTACCATTCCACCACCAAGGCTACAGTCTGCAAATTTAATAAAAATACTTGGAATCCTACATCCTGCTAGTAGTACTTCTTCTCCTGACGGTAAAGCGCGATGAAGATGAAGATCAGGATGGTGAAAGCCCAGAGCGAAGACCCTCCGTAACTGAGCAGCGGCAGCGGGATGCCGATGACAGGCACAAGACCGATCGTCATTCCGATGTTGATGAAAAGATGCATGAATATGCACGAGGCGACACAGTACCCGAATATCCGGGTGAAGGCCTCACGTGATTTCTCGGCATCGGAAATCAGCCTCAGTATCAGGAACACATACAGCGAAATCACCACCAGGCATCCGATGAAGCCCCATTCCTCACCGACTGTGCAGAAGATGAAGTCCGTGCTCTGCTCCGGCACGAAACCGAAAGTCGTCTGGGTCCCGCAGAGGAAACCCTTGCCGGTCAAACCGCCGGAGCCTATGGCTATCATGCTTTGGTTGACATTGTAACCGACTCCGGAAGGATCTTCCTTCATCCCGAGAAGCACCTCGATCCTCTTGCGCTGGTGGTCCTGAAGGATGTTGTTGAATATGAACTGCGTGGAGAAGACCAACGCGATTCCGGCCGCGAGACCGACAGCCGACAGTGAAAGGAACTTCCTGCGTGACCTGTATCCCCTGATGAAAAGCAGCACGAGCGAAACGGCGCAGAAGCCGACAAGGACATAGAGCGGATCGGTCTTGCCTATGACGGTGTGCGGAGCAGCCACTTTGCCGAACAGCCAGGGAACCAGACAAAGCAGGACGAAGACTCCAAGGTTTATCCAGAAATATGTTCCGAACTTGCCGGTGTCGAACAGATTGCAGACCAGTATTATGCCAATCAGGACAAGAACGGAGACGCAAGGCGAGGCCGTAAGCGTCAGAATGAACAGGAGAGCGGCGACGCCTATGCAGAACAGCCACCATCCGGAGAAGCCCTCTCTGTACATCACGAATATGAATCCTGCATAGACAAGCGCGGAACCGGTCTCGCTCTCCGCCAGAATCACGACCATAGGGATTGCAAGCACCAGCGCCGTCAGCACGAAATCACGGAATCTGGTAATCCGGTAATTGGTCTGGCTCATCAGTGTGGCCAGCAGCAGGGAAGTCGTGATCTTCGAGACCTCGGCAGGCTGGAACCTCACTCCCCCGCCGAAATCGAACCAGGACTTCGAACCTTTGACATCGGTACCTAAGAATATCACCGCCACAAGCAGGGCAAGCACAAAAAGATACAAAGGTATCGAAGCGCTTTCCCAGATCTGCGCATTGACGGCAAAAAGGATGACGGCTGCAAGCACGAACGATGTCATTATCCAGACGAACTGCTTTCCGCAGCGGAAGTTGAAGTCGAATATCGTCGCCGGGTTCTCGGAATGGATTGAAGCATAGATGTTCACCCAACCTATCAGAACGAGGATAAGATAAGTCACGACAAGAGCCCAGTCAACGCTCTGCTTTATGCCTCTGTCAGAAAAATTGCCCGTCATCGCTCCGTCCTTTAATTTCCTTTGACCCTTGACATGAGATTGCCCTGCAGAACCCTGTCTTCAAGACCCTTGCGTTCATCGCTTATCTCGCCGTTGAGATACTTCTCTATCAGCAGGGAAGCGATAGGCGCGGCCCAGGTCGCACCGAAACCGGCGTTCTCCACATAAGCCGCCACCGCTATCTTAGGATTGTCCTTCGGTGCGAAACAGATGAACACCGAGTTGTCCGCTCCGCGCGGATTCTGGGCGGTGCCTGTCTTTCCGCAGATGTCCAGTCCCGGGACAGCGGCGATGGACGCCGTTCCGCCCGAACCGAAACCGCTGTTCACGGCACGCCACATTCCTTTTATGACTTTCTTGAAATTGGTCGTGTCCACCATCGTGTACTGCTTTTCGTAGTACTTAGGGTCGATTTCGACACCTTCGGACGCCTTGATGATGTGCGGGATTCTGTACCAGCCCCTGTTCGCCACCGTGGCCGACAGGTTCGCGATCTGGAGCGGAGTCACACCGACCTCACCCTGACCGATTGAAATCGATATAATGGTCGTGAATTTCCATCCGCCCTTTCCGTAGCGCTTGTTGTAAAGCTTCGAAGTCGGAAGCGTACCTCCGAGTTCAGCAGGGAAATCGCTCCCGAGCTTGTGACCGAAGCCGAAGCTCTGGACATATTCATTCCATTTGTCAAGAGCCTCACCTATGTCACGGTACTTCCTGTTCTCGAGGATATTCTTGAGCACATAGCAGAAGAAGCCGTTGCAGGACATCATTATGGCCTCCTCAAGGACAATCGGGGAGCGGTGGTTGTGGCAGCCGAGCTTGTGGCTGCCGAAGTGGTAGCCCTGATAGCAAGGATAGGCCATCTCCGTCGTGAGCGTGCCTTCCTGGAGTCCGATCAGTCCGTTGACGAGCTTGAACACCGAACCAGGAGGATAAGGTGCCTGGACTGCCCTGTTGAACATCGGCTTGTGCGGATTCTTTATGATCTCGTCGTAATGCTGACCGATGTCGGCAAGCATGCTCACGTCAACTCCCGGACTGGAGACAAGCGTGAGGATCTCTCCCGTGCGCGGCTCGATTGCGACAAGGCTCCCGACCTTGTTCTTCATCAGTTCCTGTCCGTACTGCTGCAGGTCAGCATCGATGGTGGTGACGACGTCGTGTCCCGGAATCGCCTCCTTGTCCATCTCGCCGTCCTTGAACTTCTGCTCTATCTGGTTCCTCGAGTTGCGCAGGTAGATGTGGTAGCCCTTCTCACCGCGGAGTTCCTTCTCGCGGGCTGCTTCGATGCCGGTCTTTCCCGCATAGTCCCCCGGCCGGTACTCCCCCGGATGTTTTTCGATGTAGTTGGCGTCAACTTCGGAGACATAGCCCAGAAGGTTGCCGCCCGCATTGACAGGATAGTCCCTGATGCTTCTGACCTGGCCGCGGAATCCCGGGAAGTTGTACTGCAGCTCAGCGAACTTCATATACGTCTCCGGCTTTATCTGCTTGAGCATCACCACGCTCTGATAACCTATGCGGCGACGGTTCCTGGCATATTCCTTCATCTTTTCACGGATGAATTCAGGGGAGACGTTCAGCGCGCCGGCCAGCAGCAGAGTGTCGAACGGCTGCACTTCGCGCGGGGTGACGAGTATGTCATAAGTGACCTTGTTGCTGACGATTATCTTTCCGTTGCGGTCGTAGATGATGCCGCGTGTCGGGTAGATGATGTCATAGACCATCGAATTGTTCTCCGAAGTGATCTTGTACTTGTCATCGATGATCTGAATCAGGAAGAGTTTCCCGACAAGGATGGCGGCGACGACAAGCAGGCCGACCACGAGAGCCTTGCTTCTACCTTCTGTCTTCATAGGTCAGCAGATTGACAACGCAGAGCGAGAGCAGGGTGCAGGCAAGCGTCGAGAGCCCGAGGCGGGCGGCCATGAACCAGAGCGGACGTGTGCCGGCGCAGTCTGCAAGTATGTAGACCAGAAGATAGACCAGAGTCATCAGGACAATCGCAAGCGAGACCTTCGGCACACCGTATTTCTTGACTGTTACGCTCTCCTTCTGCTCGAAAGGTTCCTTCCCGAACAGCATTCCGATCACGGGCTTCCTCAGGAAGGCAACCGGGACAAGAGACAGCGCATTGATTCCCAGAGTCCCTTCGGCGAAATAGTCCACCGCCAGTCCTGTGGCGAACGCTATCAGCATCGCCGGCACGGAACCGACCTTGGTCGGAATGCACAGCACCATCACCGGGAGGATGCTCAGCATGATGAAAGGCGTGAAATGGAAATAGCTGGCGAGGACCATCTGCGCGATGGCCAACAGAATGTAGTTCAATGTGAAGCTGTTCCTCATTTTTTCCGCTGGTCTTCGTTGTTCTCGATTTCAGCGATCTCCGAGGCGCGCGTGTTCTCGACCACGGTAACGTGCTTCAAAGCCACCTGGTTCTGGAACAGGTTGACCTTGATTTCGTTCGTCGCGCCGTTGATGATCCTGGCCTCCCCCGCTATGCCGATCGGAATGTCGGGAGGGAATATGGTGGAATAGCCGCTCGTGAAGACAGTATCGCCGGGAGCGAACTTGAACTGAAGCGGAATCTCCTTGAGGATGGCTCCGTCGGTTGTCATTCCGTCCCACGCCAGCGGTCCCACGGCTCCAGAAATCCCGAGCCTCGCGCTGATGAACAGTTCGGTGTTGAGGAATGAGATGGCGTAGGAATAGTGACGGCTGACAGCGTCAACGATGCCCACGACTCCCTTCGGCGTGATGATTCCGGAATTGCGCACGATTCCGTCATCGCTGCCTTTGTCGAGGATGATGTAGTTGTGCTGGGAGTTCTTGCCGGACCTGACAATCTTGGCGGGAGTGTACTTGAAGCCGTCCGCATCCATTACCGGCTTGAGAGCCGGATCCGCTTCCAAGGCGGCCCGTTCGTAGCCGCGGACAAGTTTCGCAAGCCTGTCGTTTTCCAGCGCCAACTCATCATTCTGCCTGCGGAGAGAGAAATAGTCGGAGACAGACTGCGCCACGCCCCAGGTCTTCGCCATGAACCCGTGCGAAATCCTGGCTATCCACAGCTGCTGAAGCGTCCCGTTGTGCGAAAGCATGAAGAAAGCGGCAGCCTCCAGCAGAATGAAAACCGCAACGGTCAGGATGGAATGGACTACAGACTTCTCCTTTGCCATTACCTCATCAGGAACGGATAGTTGGATGTCTTTTTGAGTGCGATGCAGGTTCCTCTTGCGACGGCCCTGAGCGGATCCTCCGCAACGTGGAACTGAATGTTGACCTTTTCTGAGAACCTCTTGGCCAGGCCGCGCAGAAGGGCGCCGCCGCCGGAGAGGAATATTCCGTTCTCAACAATGTCCGAATACAGTTCCGGAGGTGTCATCTCAAGAGCGTGCAGGATAGAAGATTCCAGTTTCGCCACTGACTTGTCCAGGCAGTGGGCTATCTCCTGGTAGGTCACGGTGGCCTCGACAGGATGCGCGGTCATCAAGTTCGGACCTCTTACCACGAACGGCTCCGGTTCCTCATCGAGGTCTGGAATCACGGCACCGACGGCAATCTTGATCTTCTCTGCGGTCGTCTCGCCGATCTTGATGTTGTGCTGCTGGCGCATGTAGTACTGGATGTCCTCGTTGAACACGTCGCCGGCCGTCGTGATGCTCTCCTGCTGGACGATGCCGCCCAGAGAAATCACCGCAATCTCGGCGGTACCGCCGCCTATGTCCACAACCATATTTCCCTTAGGAGCCTCGACGTCCAGACCGATACCGAGGGCGGCTGCCATCGGTTCGTAGATCAGATAGACGTCGCGGCCGCCGGCACGCTCGCAGGAGTCACGCACGGCCCTCACTTCGACCTGGGTACTGCCGGACGGGATGCCGACGACAATCTTGAGGTTCGGAGAGAAGAAGCGGCTCTTCTTGTTGTTCACCTCCTTGATGAATCCCTTGATCATCATCTCGGCGGCGTTGAAGTCCGCTATGACACCCTTCCTCAAAGGTCTGATGGTCTTGATTCCGGGATTGGTGTGCTCGTGCATAAGCTTCGCCTGCCGGCCGATCGCTATGCATTTCTGTGTCGTGTTGTCAATCGCGACTATGCTAGGCTGGTCGAGAACGATCTGGTCATTGCGGAAGATGACAGTGTTCGCCGTTCCGAGGTCCATAGCTATCTCTTGTGTCAGAAATGAGAATGGCATATACGTCTTGTATCTTTTAAATTTCTTAAACAGTGAATATGAAAACACTCAAATTCCGCCCTTGCGAAACTTAAGTCAACATACAAGGTGTAAATATACGAAAAAAGTTATATATTGCAGTTAAAATTCATTATGGAAGCAAAAAAAATATTGATAGCGATGGCGGCCGGCAGCGGAACCAGGATGGGGACCAAAGTCCCGAAGCAGTTCCTCAACCTCGGAGGCGAGCTTGTCCTGCGCCGGACGATCGAGACTTTCGTTTCCGCGGTACCGGACATCAAGGTCATCACGGTCCTTCCGAAGGAGCATATTCCCTTCTGGAAAGAATATTGCACGGCATCCGGTTTCCATTGCCCGCAGACGTTGGCGGCAGGCGGATTCACCCGCTTCCACTCGGTGCGGAACGCTTTGGAGAAAGTCCCCGGCGGGGCGATCGTGGCAATACACGACGGAGTGCGGCCGCTTGTGAGCAAAGAACTGATAGCGAATATGTTCGCAAAGATGGAGTCTGGCGAGGTCCGGGCATTGGTCCCCGTGCTGCCGACAGTCGACAC
This sequence comes from Anaerotignum sp., assembly GCA_963600795.1. Classification (GTDB taxonomy): domain Bacteria; phylum Bacteroidota; class Bacteroidia; order Bacteroidales; family UBA932; genus Cryptobacteroides. Next base: position 26,405 of record CAVCDF010000180.1, read on the forward strand.
TCTGAAAGTGCTGGACAAGGCAACAGGTGCGGACGGCAAGGAGACTCTGGTGCAGGCCGAAGGAGAAACGGCTGACAGAAGCAGGATCTTCGGTGCGCAGACTCCACAGATGTTCCTCTCGGAAGACATCAAGGAAGCATATTCACAAGCCTACGACACTAATTTCACCGACGACGCTTCCGTCGCGGCGAGAAAAGGTATCCCGCTTTCTTTCTGCAAAGGGGAAAGGCTGAATTTCAAGATCACGGCACCTGAAGACCTCGCGCTGGCGGAGGTCATCGTCTCATCCTCATTTGGAGGCCGGTAAGTCGAGTCCCTGACGCTTGTAGTCCTTGACCCAGACCTGACGTTCGATGGCCTGGTCGAGGGAAATCATCGTCTCGGTGGACTGGATGTACGGGATGTTCTGGATCGTATTGATGAGAATCTCCATAAGGTGGTCGTTGTCAAAGCAATATGCTTTAAGGAGCAGAGCCGCCTTGCCCGTCACGAAATGGCACTCGACGATTTCGGCTATCTTCTTAAGATTTGAAACCACCTCGGAATATTTGTTGGCTTCCGACAGTGTCACGCTGATGAATGCGCAGACATTCAGCCCGAGCGCCTGCGGCTTTACCAGAAGCCTTGAGCCGGTGATCACCCCATTAGCCTCCAATCTCTTGACTCTCTGATGGATGGCCGCACCCGAAACGCCACAGGCACGGGCTATTTCCAAGAAAGGCATCCTGGCATTGTTAACCAGGAAGGACAGAATCTTCTGGTCAATCTGATCGATGTGATATGTTGCCATTGCTTACGGTTTATAAGTTTCTGGCCGCTAAATTATATAAAATTTTTAATTCCCGCAAATGCGAAACACCTTATACCGCGTCACTTGCCGAATCTGCGGCGGCCTTTGACGGTAGGCTTCGAATTGTTTACGATTTCAAGGCAGTCGGCTTCGGTCAGCCTGGTGGCGTCAGTCTCCTTGGGGATTCTGTAGTTCGAGCCGGCGTGCTTGATGTAAGGACCGTACCGGCCGTTGATGACCTGGATGTCGCTGTCGGCATATTCAGAAATCACCGCGTTAGCAGGGCCTTTGTTCAGGCCGGCCTCGATGATGGTGCAGCACTCCTCGAGGGTGATTTTGAGCGGGTCTTTGCCTCGCGGAATCGAGAAGTTGCTCTCCCCGTATTTCAGGTAAGGTCCGAAGCGGCCTTTGGTCGCGATGATGTCCACGCCCTCGCGGCTTCCGACGGTGCGCGGCAACTGGAACATCTTGAGAGCCTCCTCGAGGGTGATGTTCTCGATGAGCTGGTCCTTGCCCAGGGAGGCGTACTGGACTTTCTCGCCCTCGCCCTTCTGGATGTAAGGGCCGAACTTGCCGAACTTGGCCGTGATCCTGTTGCCCTCGGAATCCTCGCCGAGTTCCCTTGACACGTGGCTGTAGTTGCCGTCGTGCATCACCTCGTCCACCTTCTTGTGGAACGGAGTGTAGAATTCCCCGATGACCTCGTTCCAGACAAGGCTGCCGTTGGCGATCTGGTCGAACTCCTTCTCTACGTTGGCCGTGAAGTCGTAGTCCATTATGTCGGTGAAGTTCTTCTCAAGGTAGTCCGAGACTATCATTCCGATCTCCTGAGGCAGGAATTTTCCTCTTTCCGCGCCGACCTTTTCGATTCTTTCCTTCTCGGAAATGACGCCTTTGTACAAAGTCAGATCCTTGACCTTCACCTCCTTGCCTTCCTTGTCGCCTTTGACGATGTAGCCTCTTTCGCTGCTTAGGGTGGTGATGATTGCGGCGTAGGTGGAAGGTCTGCCGATTCCGAGTTCCTCGAGTTTCTTGACAAGGGTGGCTTCCGAATATCTTGGCGGAGCCGCCGTGAACTTGCTTTCCGCCTTTATGCCTTTTTCTTCCATCACGGTGCCTGTCTGAAGGTCAGGAAGAAGAGCCTGCTCTTCTTCGCCGTCGTTCTCGACACTTTCCATATAGACTTTTCTGAAGCCGTCGAACAGCACCTGCTCCGCCTTGGCGATCCATTTCTCCGGCCTCTTGTCGGAGGATATCTTCAGGGTGGTGTTCAGGACTTTGGAATCCGCCATCTGCGAGGCCACGGTTCTCTTCCAGATGAGGCTGTAGAGCTTCTTTTCCTGATCCGTGCCTTCGATCGAGGTGTTGTCGATGAAAGTCGGACGGATCGCCTCGTGCGCCTCCTGAGCTCCCTTGCTGTGCGTCTTGTACTGGCGTGTCTTTGAATATTCCTCACCGAAATTCCCGATGATGAACTTCTTGGCCGTGCCGAGGGCGAGGCTGGAGAGGTTGGTCGAGTCGGTTCGCATATACGTGATGAAACCTTTCTCGTACAGGTTCTGGGCCACCCTCATCGTGAGGCTGACCGAAAAGTGAAGTTTCCTTGACGCTTCCTGCTGGAGCGTGGAGGTCGTGAAAGGAGCCGCAGGGCTGCGGGTGCCCTCCTTCCTGTCCACGTCGCAGACCTGGAATGAGGCTCCGACGCAGTCCTCAAGGAAGCCGCGGGCCTCCTTTATGTTCTGGAACCGGGTGTCCAGGGCGGCCTTGACGGTCACATCGGCCGGACAGCCTGCCGGATGGAAAACTCCGTCCACCCTGTAGTACGGTTCGTTCTGGAACCGCATTATCTCCTTCTCTCTTTCGACGACAAGCCTGAGCGCCACGGACTGGCAGCGGCCGGCCGAGAGTTTCGGCTGGATCTTCCTCCAGAGGATAGGAGAAAGTTCAAAACCGACGAGCCTGTCGAGAACCCGTCGGGCCTGCTGGGCGTTGACCAGGTTCATGTCGATGGTGCGCGGATTCTTCACGGCGTTCAGAATCGCAGTGTCCGTGATTTCGTGGAAGACGATTCTCTTCGTGGTCGCGGGGTCCAGTCCGAGAGTGGTGGCGAGATGCCACGAAATGGCCTCCCCCTCACGGTCCTCATCAGTCGCGAGCCAGACTGTTCCGGCTTCTTCGACCGCCTTCTTGAGTTCGGCCACGACCTTTTTCTTGTCGGCCGGAATCACATATTCAGGAGTGAAGCCGTTCTTCACGTCCACGCTCAGTTTCTTGTCCTGGAGGTCCCTGATGTGGCCGAAGCTTGATTTCACCACATAGTCTTTCCCCAGGCATTTCTGCAAGCTCTTGATTTTCGTCGGAGACTCGACGATCACTAAATTGTCTGCCATAATGTTCTATTTTGTAAGCGTTTCATAGTCTGCGTTCCATTTTCGGACTGCAAAGTAAGCCACAATCAGGGCAATTTTCCAAATTTTGAATGAAAAAGATTCGTGAAGATTGACCTATTATTTTTCAAATAATAACTAAATTTGTCCTCATTATGACCGAAACGACTCGAAAGAAAATAGTGAAGTGGTTCTGGGTGCTGGTGACGCTGCCGGTGCTGCTTCTTTTTGTGATGATAGTCCTCGTGTGGGCCTTCGCCGACATCCCGTCATTCAAGGATCTGGAGAACCCGGACAACAAGCTTGCAACGCAGGTTCTCGCCGAAGACGGCGAGATACTCACGACATTCCACATAGAAAACAGGACCTACGTTTCCTACGATGAGATTTCTCCGAATCTCGTCCACGCGGCCGTAGCCACCGAAGACGTCCGTTTCTACAGGCATTCGGGCATCGACTTCAAGGGACTTGCACGCGTGCTGGTCAAGACCATCCTGCTGCACAACTCCAGCCAGGGAGGCGGCAGCACGATCACACAGCAGCTGGCCAAGACGCTCTACCCGCGCGCCGAGATGGGCAGGAAGATTCCGGGAATATATCACATCAAGATGGTCTGGATCAAGCTGAAGGAGTGGATAACCGCCGTCAAGCTCGAAAGGGACTACACCAAGGACGAGATAATGACGATGTACCTCAACTCGATATTCTTCGGCAGCGGAGCCTACGGTGTGCGCTCGGCTGCGGAGACATTTTTCGGGAAACAACCGTCCGAACTGACCGTCGAAGAGAGCGCTATGCTTGTGGGGATGGTCAACAAGCCTACCAGGTACAACCCTGCCATCAATCCTGACAAGGCCCTGAACAGAAGGAACTTCGTGATAGGCCAGATGGAAAAGGCCGGCTTCCTCGACAAGGCGCAGAGGGATTCCATCCGTCTGATTCCGATCGACCTCAACTACGAGGTTCAGGACCACAATGCCGGTCTCGCACCTTACTTCAGGGATATGGTCCGCCGCGTGATGAACGCGAAGAAGCCCCGCAGGAGCGACTATTCGGTCAGCGAGGACTATTCCTCCGACTCGCTTTCCTGGGCCACCGACGACCTCTACGGCTGGCTCGAAAAGAACAGGAAGGCCGACGGCACGAAATACGACCTCGACAGGGACGGCCTCAGGATCTACACGACCATCAACTACAAGATGCAGAAATATGCCGAAGAGGCGGTGGCGGAGAGAATCCGCAGCCTTCAGGCGGACTTCAGAAGAGACCTCAAGAGCAAGACAAACAAGCCTTTCTCCAACGACATAGACGAAGAGACCAGAGACAGGGTGATGCGTCAGGCAAGGCGCTGGAGCGACCGCTACAGGATGCTCAAGAAGGAAGGCAAAAGCGAGTCACAGATTCTCGCCACCTTCTCGCAGCCGGTGCGCATGCGCGTCTTCGCCTACAACAAGAAGGGCTACGCGGACACGACGATGACTCCGGACGACTCGATCCGCTACTACAAGTCCATACTCCGCACGGCTTTCGTCGCGATGGAACCTGGCACGGGACACGTCAAGGCTTACGTCGGGGGACCGAACTACCGCTATTTCAAGTATGACAACGTGCGGCAGGGAAAGCGCCAGGTCGGTTCGACCATCAAGCCGTTCCTCTACACGCTTGCGATGCAGGAGGGCATGACCCCTTGCGACAAGGTGGTCAACCTGCCTCAGACCTTCGTGCTGCCGGACGGCAACACCTGGACGCCCCGAAGCACGGACAAGGAGCAGTGGATAGGCAAGACGGTCACGCTGAAATGGGGACTGACGAACAGTTCCAACAACATCTCGGCCTACCTGATGAAGCAGTTCGGACCGGAAGCGATGGCCGACATGATGCGCAGGATGGGCATACGCAGCCACATCGACGAGGTTCCGGCCTTGTGCGTAGGGCCTGCGGACCTGTCGCTCTGGGAGATGGTGGCGGCCTACAACACCTTCCCTTCAAGGGGCGTTTACATCGAACCTCTCTTCGTGACAAGGATAGAGGACAGCCAGGGCAACGTCATCAGCGAATTCACCAACCGCAAGCGTGAAGCCATCGGAGAAAGCACGGCCTATCTGATGGTCAACCTGATGGAAGGCGTTGTGCAGGGAGGCACGGCCAGCAGGCTGCGCTACCGCTACAAGCTGATGGGCGAGATTGCGGGAAAAACCGGCACCACCAACGACAACGCCGACGGCTGGTTCATCGGCTACACGCCGACCCTCGTGGCCGGCATCTGGACGGGAGCGGAGGACCGGCAGGTCCACTTCCAGTCCATCGCCTACGGCCAGGGAGCGCACATGTCGCTTCCGACCTGGGGAATATTCATGCAGAAGGTCATTGCCGACGGTACTCTCGGCATTTCCGAAAGCGACAGGTTCGTCGCCCCTCCGGGAGTGTCTTTGAACCTGAACTGCACCGGCGGCGACAGCGATGCCTCGGACAGCCAGGAGAAGAAGGTTGAAGACTATTATTTTGACTAGAAAATATTCATAAATGGGGAAGTACAGGAAGATTGCGGTAATCTACGGGAGCGACTCGTCAGAATGGGAGGTCTCCTGCCGCAGCGGAGAATTCACGGCATCCCGCATAGACGGGACTGAATACGATGTGTACGAAATCTTCGCACGCTTCGGCAAATGGCAGCTTGCCGCTATGAGGAAGAAGGATTCGATGAGAATCCCCTTTCCTGAAGAGGCGAGGCCGGAAATCGACAAGACTGACTTTTCGGTCAGCGTCTATGGAGAGAAGGTGAAATTCGACTATGCCTTCATAATGCAGCACGGCACTCCCGGCGAGAACGGGCTTCTGCCCGGCTATCTTGAAATGCTCGGAATTCCGTTCAGCTGCTGCAGCGCATTCGTCTCGACGATTGCATTCGACAAGTTCGCCTGCAAATGCTACCTCAGGGACGAAACCTTCGTGAAATGCGCTCCGGACGTGTTCGTGCGGAACGGGATGGACATCGGCGAGGTCTGCTCAAAGGCCGCCGGCAAGTTGAAGTTCCCGGTGTTCGTGAAGCCGACGTCCGGCGGTTCAAGTTTCGGGATAACTAAGGTCAAGAAGGCCGAGGACCTGCCCGAGGCCGTGCGCTTCGCTTTCTCGGAGAGCCAGACCCTGATCATCGAACAGGGCGTGACAGGGCGCGAGCTGACCTGCGCCGCCTATTCCGATGCGGAGGAAGTCAAATCGCTGCCTGTGACGGAGATAGTAAGTGAGAATGAATATTTCGACTACGACGCCAAGTACAACGGACACAGCCAGGAGCTCTGCCCGGCACCGGTCGATGAAAGCCTGAGCAGTCATATTCAGGAAGTCAGCAGGAGAATCTATTCGCACCTCGGATGCTCCGGCATCGTGAGGATGGACTACATCGCTGCGGAAGACGGGCTTTATTTCCTGGAAGTCAACACCATCCCGGGAATGACCAGCGCCTCGCTGGTTCCGAAGATGCTCAAAGCCGCAGGGATCGATGTCACAGCTTTTCTCACCGGCATCATAGAAAACTCCTGAACTGCACTTACCTATGCTTTTGAAAGATTTCCTCAACGAAGGTGTGACGGCTCTTGAACACCTTTATCCGACCAAGGAGGCCAGGAACATAATGCTGATGCTCTGCGAGGCCAGGATAGGCACCAGAAGCTACACGCACATAGTGGAACCTGAATATGCCATCAAGGACAAGAATCTTGACGGCCTGAAGGCGGATCTGGACAGACTTTCCAAAGGAGAGCCGATTCAGTATGTCATCGGGACCGCGGATTTCTGCGGGTTCAAGTTCAAGACCACTCCTGACGTGCTGATTCCCAGGCCGGAGACCGAACTTCTCTGCCGGGAAGCCATCAAGATCGGCTCAAGGCTGCAGAGAATGAGAAAGGCCTACGGCAAGTCCGCACCTCCGGTAAGGATTCTTGATTTGTGCACCGGCTCCGGATGCATTGCCTGGACAGTGGCGCTGAATATGCCCGGTGCGGTCGTGACCGGTGTAGACATCTCCGAAAAGGCGATTGCGGTGGCTTCCGGTCAGGATTTCGCCCAGCAGATAGCCGAAACCGGAGCCGTAGCGCCGCGCTTCGTCGTCGGTGACGTTCTTTCCGACGACAGGTCCTACATCAGCGGAGAATACGACCTGATCCTGAGCAACCCTCCTTACATAATGGAGTCCGAAAAGAGTCAGATGAGAGCCAACGTGCTCAATTACGAACCGGCTTCCGCCATCTTCGTGAAAAATGAGAGCCCGCTGGTCTTCTACAAGGCGATAGCGGCCATCTCGCGCGAGTGCATTTCAACGGATGGGAAAGGCATTGCCGAAGTCAACGAGCTGCTCGGAAAGGAGTCTGCCAAGGTTTTCAGCGACGCAGGATTCGGCAAAACCGAGGTCATCAAGGACTTTTACGACAAAAACCGCTTCGTGTTCTATTCGAAATAAGGGCCTCAGGCCGTTAAGCGCAGGATTTTGAAAATTAGCCGTGGACTTTTTGCTTCCACGGCTGTTTTTGTGTCTCTTTGTACCCGAAGGCGGCTCCGCTTGGCCGCCCGAAAGAAAGTCAAACTCTCAAAAACCTTTTCAAATGAAGAATTTCAACAGATTCGGAAGGTACACGGTGCCGGCGGCATCATTCCTTCTTCTTGCTGCACTGTCAGCCACCTTGCTGCAGTCCTGCGACAACTTCGACAGGTCCGGAGACTGCGTCTCCGAGCCCCATCCTGCCACAGTGGAACCGGCAGCGGCCCTCGATGTCTCTCCCGAGGGAATCGCCAGAATGCTGTC
>CAVCDF010000181.1:0-11145 GCA_963600795.1 Anaerotignum sp.
GAAGAAGGACCCTATGGCTCTCCAGAGACTTAAGGAGGCTGCCGAGAAGGCCAAGATCGAGCTTTCCAACCAGACTTCCACGGAGATCAACCTTCCTTACATAATGCCTGTTGACGGCATTCCTAAGCACCTTGTCAAGACCCTTACCAGGGCCAAGTTCGAACAGCTTTGCGACAACCTCTTCCAGAGGTCGATCGAACCTTGCCGCCAGGCATTGAAGGATGCCCATCTGAACGCTTCCGACATTGACGAGGTTCTTCTCGTCGGCGGTTCAACCCGTATCCCTAAGGTGCAGCAGCTTGTCAAGGAGTTCTTCGGCAAGGAGCCTAACAAGAGCGTCAATCCTGACGAGGTCGTTGCCATCGGCGCATCCATCCAGGGCGGCGTGCTTGCTGGAGACGTGAAGGACGTGCTTCTTCTTGACGTCACTCCGCTGTCACTCGGCATCGAGACACTCGGCGGCGTGATGACGAAGCTCATCGAGTCCAACACCACGATTCCTACCCACAAGTCGCAGGTCTTCTCGACCGCCGCTGACAACCAGCCTTCAGTCGAGATCCACGTGCTCCAGGGCGAGCGTCCTATGGCCAAGGACAACAAGGAGATCGGTCTGTTCCATCTGGACGGCATCGCTCCGGCTCCGAGGGGAATACCTCAGATCGAGGTTACCTTCGACATCGACGCCAACGGTATTCTGAACGTGTCCGCCAAGGACAAGGCTACCGGCAAGGAGCAGAACATCAGGATCGAGGCTTCTTCAGGACTGTCCGACGATGAGATCCAGAGGATGAGGGATGAGGCGAAGGCCAACGAGGCGGCCGACAAGGAAGCCAAGGAGAAGGTTGACAAGGTCAACAACGCCGACGCTCTCTGCTTCCAGTCCGACAAGAACCTCAAGGACTACGGCGACAAGATTCCTGCCGACAAGAAGTCCGCGATAGAATCCTCGCTCGCTTCTCTTAAGGAGGCAGTCAAGAGTCAGAACATCTCTGACATCGACAGGTACACCGAGGACCTTACGAAGGCCTGGAACGCGGCATCCGAGGATATGAACCGTGCCGCTCAGGGTGGCGCCCAGTCAGGCCCTCAGGGCCCGCAGAACCCTTACGGGCAGGGCGGTCCTCAGAACGGGCCTCAGGCTCCGGACGAGCAATAAACCAAGATGATGAAAGAGGGGGGGGACTGAAAATCAGTCTTCCCCTTTTTCGTCTTTGCGGAATATGCCTTATAGAACAGACCTTGAATAACCGCCGTCGCTGAATGGCGTAACAGGAATATGAAGACTGTAAGAAGAAATTTCCCTGTCCAGGGAATGGGGTGCGCGGCCTGCGTCGCCCGTGTACAGGGAACCATAAAGAATCTTGAAGGAGTGTCCGACTGCAGCGTCAGCCTTGCTTCCGAATCGGCGATTGTCGACTATGATCCGGACGTTACGGGTCCGGACAGAATACGCGATGCGGTCCGCGAAGCCGGCTACGACCTGATCGTCACGGACGATGCCGCGCAGGAGGATGAAGCGGAGGCGGAGGCCGAGCGGAAACGGGATGACAGTTTCCGGTCCCTTAAGCGGGACGCAGTCGCGGCGGCGGTCCTGGCTGCCTTGACAATGCTTCTGTCGATGGGGTTCGGCGAGTTCCCGTTCAAGGGCTATGTCCTATGGGCTCTTGCTACTCCCGCCCTGTTCTGGTGCGGCCGGCGTTTCATCTGCACGGCCTGGAAGCAGGCAAGGCATTTCAGCGCGGGAATGGACACGCTCGTCGCGCTTTCCACTCTGATATCATATTCATTCAGCATATTCAACCTTCTTTTCCCGCAGGTCTGGACGGACAGGGGGCTAGAACCTCATCTATACTTCGAGTCGTCGGCTATGATAGTGGCTTTCATCCTGATCGGCCGCGTACTGGAGGAAAAGGCGAAGCGTGGTACAACCGCCTCGATAAGAAAACTTGCCGGACTGCAGCCGAAAGCGGCGGACCTCAAGGCCGGGGACATGTTCACGGTGCGTCCGGGGGACAGAATTCCAGCCGACGGGACCGTGGCCGGCGGCCGGTCCTATGTCGACGAGTCGATGCTCACCGGAGAGCCTGCGGCGGTCCTCAAGTCGAAGGGGGACAAGGTCTTTACGGGTACCGTCAATCAGAAAGGTTCCTTGGAAGTGAAGGCGGAGAAGGTCGGAGCGGACACGATGCTTTCTTCCATAGTCAGGATGGTGCGTGAGGCACAGGGCAGCAAGGCGAAGATTCAGAACGCGGTTGACAAGGCCGCTTCGGTGTTCGTGCCGGTGATTCTGGCGCTGTCCGTCATCACTTTGGTGTGCTGGATTGTTCTCGATCCGGCGGACGGCGTGACAAAAGGGCTTCTGTCGATGGTCACGGTGCTGGTAATAGCCTGTCCTTGCTCGCTTGGACTGGCCACCCCGACAGCTCTGACTGTGGGCATCGGATGCGCCGCCGGGAAGGGAATACTGATCAAGGACGCCGATTCGCTCCAGGTCGCCGAAAAAATAGACACGGTCGTGGTCGACAAGACCGGTACCATAACGGAGGGCCGGCCGGAAGTCGTGTCTGAACTCTGGCTCGACGATTCGCCGCAAGCCGCTCGGGTGCTTCTTGCTATGGAACTTAAGTCGGAACATCCGCTGGCGGCGGCCGTCGTCGCGGCGATACATTCAAGGAATATGTCGGTGTCTCCTGCGGAGCTGGACAGTTTCGAGTCGGTGCCGGGCTTCGGGATAAAGGCCACGTGCCTCGGCAATGAATATTCAGCCGGGAAGGTCTGCGCCGGTGCGGATGTGCCTGAAGCCGTTGAATCCTGGATGGAAGGGGGTGCAACCGTAATCATATTCAGTGAAGGAGGCCGTCCCGCAGCCGCTTTTGCCGTCGAGGACCGCGTGAAAGATTCTTCCGCCGATGCAGTGGCGGCTTTGCGGAAGATGAATGTCCGCACCGTGATGCTTACCGGCGACAACGAGGGTTCAGCCCGCAGGATAGCTTCCAAAGTGGGCATCGGCTGCGTCGAGGCCGGGATGCTGCCGGGAGACAAGGCGGAGTACATAAAGCGTCTTCAGGAAGAGGGCCACAAGGTGGCTATGGCTGGAGACGGCATCAACGACAGCGCGGCTCTCGCGCAGGCTGACTTGAGCGTTGCGATGGGGAGGGGGAGCGACATAGCGATAGGGACGGCTATGGTGACTGTCGTCACTTCGGACATTTCCAGGCTGCCGGACCTTATAAGGCTTTCGCGCAGGACCGTTGGAACCATAAAGGGGAATCTGTTCTGGGCGTTCTTCTACAATGTCCTCGCCGTGCCGGTCGCCGCCGGAGTCCTTTATCCTGTGTGCGGATTCCTGCTCAATCCTATGGTGGCGGCGGCCTGTATGGCGCTGAGTTCCGTCTGCGTCGTGTGCAATTCGCTCAGGCTGCGCTACATCAGGTAGGCTGACATATCCCTGCCTTCTTCCAGCCCCCTGCGGATTTCCGTGGAGGAGATGTCCACTATCGGGGCGTCAACGATTTCGATGTTGTACGAACGCAGCAGAGTTTCTTCAAGGCTTCTCATCCCTTCCGGGACAAGTTCCGATGCGTCAAGAACGTATGGCGGAGGGAAATGCCTGCACTCTTCGAACAGCCTGTCGCGGATGGAGTCCAGGTCGAAGCCCTTGCGGGGATAGACCGTCACTCCGTACTCGGAAAGCAGTCTCTGGAAGTCCCGCCAGCGATGGATGTCCTGAAGGTTGTCGGCTCCGACGACAAGTGTGAAGTCGTTGTCCGGCTCCCTCTGCTTGAGGGCGTCAAGAGTGCGGATCGTGTAATGCGGGGGATCCATGTTCAGTTCGATGTCGTCCACCCAGACGTGCAGTTCCGGATGTCTGCGGACTGCATCCACGGCGGCCCGGTAGCGGCTTTCACCCGTGTCCGCGCTGATGGCGTCCTTCAGCGGGTTCTTCGGAGACACGACCAGATAGACCCAGTCATATTCCTTCTCCCTGGTAAGGTATTCCATTATTGCCTGGTGGCCTATGTGCAGAGGGTTGAACGACCCTGAGTAAACGGCGATTCTCACTTGGCGTCAGATGATGGTGGAGTAGTTGAGCTTGCCGTCGTCAAGAAAATCCTCCACTACTTTCTCGGACTCGGCGAACGCCGTCTGAAGGTTGTCGTTGACGAGGACGTAGTCGAATTTCGGAGCGTATGTCATCTCTTCGGCGGCCTTCGCCACACGTTCCTCTATGGCTTCCGGAGTGTCCGTGCCCCTTTTTACGAGCCTTTCCCTGAGGGCTTCCACCGAAGGTGCCTGGATGAATATCGAAAGGGCGCTGTCGCCGAAATACTTCTTGAGGTTGACTCCGCCTTTCACGTCCACGTCGAATATGATCACGTGTCCTGCGGCCCAGATTCTTTCCACTTCGGATTTGAGCGTGCCGTAGAAGTGGTCTTCATAGACCTCTTCGTACTCTACGAATGAATCCTTCGCGATGAGCTCGCGGAATTTCTCCGGAGACACGAAATAATATTCCTTGCCGTCCTGTTCGGCTCCGCGCGGGGCCCTGGAAGTCGCCGAGACGGAGAATTCCATCATTCCGGGATACATTTCAAGGATATGTCCGACTATCGTGCTTTTGCCCGATCCGGACGGTGCGGAAAAAATCAGTACTTTGTTGCTCATTTGCTTCGATTTCCTGCAAAGGTATTATTTTTTGCTGAAAGTGCGGCATCTTGTGGACAAATCTGCGGCGCGGATGCCGTTTGCATAAGTATTTTTCTTATTTTTGCGTCCGTTGGTCAGAAACTGAAAATCTGTCCGGAGCAGTTTTCCGGGCAGGCTCCGATTAATACGAAAGATTTTGGCGAGAAAAAAGAAGTCTGTTCCGGCTCCGGCACGGGAATATCTCGAAGCCCACAAGGCTTCGCTCAGACGTACTCACAGGCAGGTGGTTTACCTGAATGACAAGGAATTGGCTGCAGTAAACGAATATTGCGGCCGTTTCGGCATCAGAGATCGCTCGTCGTTGTTCAGAGAGGCTGCGATGGAAAGAATACTTTCTGAACTTGACGACAGTCATCCGACATTGTTCTGATTCCGCGGAACAACATCGGATGACCGGAAGTCTTGACTGTCTGCGATTCAAACGCGTCGCCTGAATGTTACTGACGGCGTTCTTCTCCCGCGATGATGGAAAGATAGTAGAGCAAAGTGGCCAATGAGCCTATTGCCGCCACGACATAAGTGCGGGCGGCCCACTTCAGCGCGTCTTCCGCCATCGGCCTTGTCTCATAGTTCGTGATTCCGGCGTTCTCAAGCCAGGCAACGGCTCTTCGGCTGGCGTTGATCTCCACCGGAAGCGTGACGAAACTGAACAGGGTCGTAAGAGCGAACAGCGCGGTTCCGAGAATCAGCACCAGATAGCTGTTGAACATCGAAACGAGCATGACACCGGCAAGAAGCACCCATTGCACGATGCGGCTTGAAAAGCTGACCACCGGCACCAGTGCCGTGCGCAGCTTCAGCGGGGCATAGCCCTTAGCGTGCTGCACGACGTGTCCGCATTCGTGTGCCGCGACGGCCGCGGCGGCGATGCTGGACTGGTTGTAGACGGCTTCGCTCAGGTTAACCGTCTTCGTCTGCGGGTTGTAGTGGTCAGTCAGCGTACCCTGGATGCAGGTAACCTTCACATCGTTGATGCCGTTCTCCGCGAGCATCTTGCGCGCGATGTCAGCTCCCGTCATCCTGTTCGTCGTCGGGATTTTTGAATATTTCTCAAAACGCCTCTGCAGCGTGCTCTGTACGATTGCGCTCAGAATCATCACAAGGATAAGAAGAATCCAGATAAGGGATGTTGACATGTTCCTGTAATTTTATTGTTCCCGCGAGCATCTTCAAGATGCAGGCCAACGTCAAATGTGGCGATTTTGGATGTTACTTTGGCAGAAAAGCAGTAAATTTGTCATAGAATCCGCCTGCCGGGATGAAGACATTCCGGGGCGGACCTGATTTGACATAGAACAAAGTCCATTGACAGAAAGCAATGTCCAACGGCGTAACAGATTTTTCAAGGCTGGAGCTGAACCTCCCGAACTGCCTTGACAACTACAGATATTTCCGGTCCCGGCTCAAGAACTCCACCAGGCTGCTTGTGCTGGTCAAGGCCAATGCCTACGGCCACGGGGCCGTGGAGTTCGCTCTTATGATGCAGAACGCCGGAGCCGACTATCTTGCTGTGGCCCTTCCTGTGGAAGGGATTGAACTCAGGAAGGCCGGCATCAGCCTCCCTGTGCTCGTGCTCACGGCCGGCACCGATTTCTTCGACGAAATCATCGACAACCGTCTCGAACCCGGAATCCCGAACCTCTACACTCTGAAAGCCCTGACGAAGACTCTCCGGGCCAGAGGGGTGAAGAATTATCCCGTGCACATCAAGCTGGACACGGGAATGCACAGGCTCGGATTCATGACAAGCGAACTGGATGAACTCCTGGAGTACCTGCGCGGATGCGACGAGGTGAAAGTCAAGTCGGTGTATTCTCACCTGGCCGTCAGCGAGGACCCTGCGATGGACGGATTCACTCTCGGCCAGATCCGGATGTTCTCCGACAACGCTTCAAGAATTGACGAGGCTGTGGGCTATCATCCTATGTGGCACATCCTCAATTCGGCCGGAATAGAGAGATTCCCTCAGTACCAGTTCGATATGGTCCGTCTCGGCATTGGAATCTACGGAATCAGCGCTTTGCCGGACGTGCATCTGAGTCCGGTGGCTTCACTTAAGGTGAAGATTCTGCAGATAAAGGACCTGAAGCCTGGAGACGGAGCGGTAGGTTACGGTCAGCACGGACGCATAGCTCCGGACGGAACCCGCATAGCGACTGTTCCTGTCGGGTATGCCGACGGCATCGACCGCCGTCTCGGCTGCGGCAGGGCGTCGTTCTCGCTGAACGGTCACCGCGTGCCGACAATCGGCAACATCTGTATGGACATGTGCATGCTTGACGTGACAGGAGTGGACGCGAATGTCGGGGACACCGTCACAGTGTTCGGAGAGGACCCGTCAGTCACCGAACTTGCCGACATTCTCGGCACCATCCCTTACGAGATAATGACATCGATTCCGCGCAGGATCGAGCGCGTGATCATCCGCCGCTAAAGCAGATGCCCCAGAAAGCGGGCCTTCTCGGATCCGGAAAGGCCGCGTCTGCGGGCATATTCATCGACAGCCTCTTCGCTCAGGCGGCGGATTTCGGGGTAGGAGGCTTCGGGATGTATGAATATCAGGCCGCAGATACTCGCGTCGGGGGTCATCGCGCAGCTGTCAAGAAGTGTGATGCCAAGTTCGTCAGACCCCGGCAGCAGCCTCAGAATGTCGCGCTTGAGGGTGTGGTCCGGGCAGCTCGAATAGCCTGCGGCGGGCTTTGTCACCTTCGCCTCCACCCCTTCGGGAATCTGTTTCTGAATATGTCCGCTCAGCCATTCCGAGGCGGCTTCGGCCAGGGTCAGGCGTACGGAACGCCGGAGCATCGGCCCGTATTCAGCCGCGCAGGCAGGGCAGCCGCAGCCGGCAGGATGAGCGTCTGTCCTCACGCTCAGGGCGAACATACCCATCGGAGAGTCGACCCCGTACTCCTCCGGCGGCACGAAATCGGCGAGTGACCGTCCGTCTTCCTGCCGGAACATCGGCAGACGGAAATCCTTGCCCACAATGTCGTCGCCTTCGCCGTGGCAGGCGTCGAATCTTGCGCATAGAGTTATCCGGCAGAGATTTCCAGCCTTCAGCCTTTCTATTTCCTTGAGAGCGTCGGCACGGAGTTTCCTGAGTTCTTCGTGACCGCTTCCGGCCTTTATGCCCCAGATGGCGGCGAAAAGATTCCAGTCGAAGAACGGAAGCACTTCATCTATCGTCAGCTGTCTTGCCTTTATGTCGGCGAACGGCATTCCTTTGATGAACGATGACGCCGCGAACGGTCTGACCGGTTCCCGGTCCTGTTTCTTGCCTGACGACCGGGCGTAGAGTTCCCTCAGCTGTTCCTGCTTTGCGTGTTCAGCGGTTTCCGTGGCCTCCCTGTCGGTGACCAGCCGGCTGGCCAGCACCGCGCTGGCCGAAGCGTCCTGCGCATAGAAGACGTGGCCGTAGAGAGGAGCGAGCTTGACGGCGGTGTGAAGGGCCGAGGCGGCTGCCCCGCCGACAAGCAGGGGAGTAGTCAATCCTCTGGCCGTCATCTCCTTGCAGATCTCCTCCATCTGGTAGAGCGACGGGGTGATCAGGCCGCTGACCCCGACCAGGTCGGCCGAGACCTCGGCGGCCTTCTGCAGAATGGTCTCCTTCGGCACCATCACGCCAAGGTCGATGACCTCGAAGCCGTTGCAACCCATCACGATGCCGGTGATGTTCTTGCCGATGTCGTGGATATCGCCCTTGACGGTGGCGAAGACGATTTTCGGCTTCTTTGTCCGCGATCCTTCCGTGCCTTCCTCTATGTAAGGCTGGAGCAGGGCCACCGCGTTCTTCATCGTCCTGGCGGACTTGACGACCTGCGGAAGGAACATTTTTCCTGCCCCGAAAAGTTCCCCGACCCTGGCCATTCCGCTCATCAGAGGCCCGTCGATGATCCGGACAGGTCGGCCGTACTTGTCCAGGCACTCTTTCATGTCTGCCTCGAGAGTGGAGGAATCGCCTTTGACAAGGGCTTTGACGAGGCGTTCCTCGACTATGTCGTCGGATTTTCTCCCTGCCGGAGCTTCCGTCCGGCCAGTGACCTGTCCGCTTGCGGCCGCGTCGGCCGCGGCCTTGGCCTCCATGATTTTCGAGGCCTTTCCGATAAGCCTCTCGGTGGCCTCCGGATCGGAATCCAGAATCACGTCCTCCACGCATCTGAGCAGTTCCGGTTCGATCTCGTCATAGACCTTCAGCATCCTCGGGTTCACGATGCCCATGTCCAGCCCGGCTTTGACGGCGTGGTAGAGGAACACGGAATGCATAGCCTCGCGCACGGTGTTGTTGCCTCTGAACGAGAACGAGAGGTTGGAGATGCCTCCCGATGTCCTGCAGCCTGGAAGATTGGTTTTTATCCAGCGCACGGCCTCGATGAAGTCGGCCCCGTAGCGGGAATGTTCAGGAATCCCCGTCCCGACCGGAAGCACGTTGACGTCGAAGATGATGTCGCAAGGGTCGTAGCCGGCTTTCCCGGTCAGCAGAGAGTAGGCCCTCCGGCAGATCCCGACCTTTCTGTCATAGGTCGTGGCCTGGCCTTCCTCATCGAAGGCTATGACGATAAGCGCCGCTCCCAATGCCTTGATTTCCCGGGCTTTCTCAAGAAATATCTCTTCTCCTTCTTTAAGTGAAATGGAGTTGACAATGCACTTGCCCTGGGCGTTCTTGAGACCTGTCACAAGGGTGTCCCAGTGTGAAGAATCGATCATCACGGCGGCCTTCGCCACCGCCGGGTCGTTGGAGACGTGGCGCAGGAATTTCTCCATCTCGAGCCGCGAGTCCAGCATCGCGTCGTCCATGTTTATGTCGATGACTGACGCACCGTTCTCGATCTGGCCGGCGGCGATCTGAAGCCCGGTCTCGTAGTCTCCCGCGGCGATCAGTTTGGCGAACTTCCTGGAACCGGCCACGTTGGTCCTCTCACCGACATTCGTGAAGTTGTTCTTCCTGTCGATGGCCACGCTTTCCAGTCCGCTGACATAGAGGATATTGTCCTTCTCCGGAATGCTCCGCGGACATATTCCTTCAACTGCCTCCGCGATGGCTTTTATGTGTTCCGGAGTCGTGCCGCAGCAGCCTCCGACGATGTTCACGGACCCGTCGAGCGCCATTTTACGCACCGCGGCGGCCATCTGCGAAGGGGTCTCGTCGTACCGGCCCATCTCGTTCGGCAGGCCTGCGTTCGGGTAGCAGCTCACCGCGCAGGTCGCCCAGGAGGAAACTTCTGCGATCAGCGGGACCATGTCCTCGGCTCCGAGCGAGCAGTTCAGTCCGAACGAAAGCGGGTCGCAGTGCCGGATGGAGCGGTAGAAGGCTTCCATCGTCTGCCCCGTCAGCGTGCGTCCGCTGCGGTCGCTCAGCGAGGCGGAGACCATCACGGGAATCCCCGCCGCTTCCTGAATGTGTCCGAGCGCATAGATGGCGGCTTTCGTGTTCAGAGCGTCGAAGCAGGTCTCGAAGAGAAGCAGGTCCACGCCGCCACGGACCAGACCCAGGATCTGCGTCTCGAAGGCGGCAGCCATCTCGTCGAATGAATATGGCCGCTCGGTGGGGTCGTTGATGTTCTGGGCGAGTGACAGGGATTTGCCGGTGGGGCCTACGCTTCCGGCCACCCAGACTTTGCGGGAGGCTTTGTCAGCGGCCCGCCTGGCTATCAGCGCCGCTGTCTCGGCCATCTGCCCGGCCTTGTCGGACAATGCGTATTCGGACTGCGAAATCGCATTGGCGCTGAAAGAGTTGGTCGTGATTATCTCAGCCCCTGCTTCAATATATTCAGAGTGTATCGCCTCGATTGTCTCGGGGGCGGTGAGATTGAAAGATTCGCTGTTGCCCTGAAGCCCTTTGCGCTGGAGCATCGTGCCCATTCCTCCGTCGAGGATGAGTATCCGTCTGCCGAGCGCCTCCCTGATTCCGTCCATATCCGGTTAAAAGCAAGATTTGAGTATTCCTATTACATTGGCCGACTTGCCCATCGTGTAGAAGTGGACGCCCGGCACTCCGTGCGCCAGAAGGTCCTTGCACTGGGCTGTGGCCCATTCCTGGCCGATCTGGTAGACAGCGTCCTTGTCGTCCCGGTGGGCGGCGATCTCGCTTGTCAGTTCGACCGGAATGTCTATCGAGAAGGATTCGGGCAGCAGCCTGACCTGTCTCGGAGTGGATATCGGCTTGATTCCCGGGATGACCGGGACGGTGATGCCGGCCTTGCGGCATCTGTCCACGAAATCGTAGAACACCTTGTTGTCGAAGAACATCTGGGTGGTGATGTAGTCCGCCCCGGCGTCGACCTTCCGCTTTAGGTTGGCGATGTCGTCTTCGATGTTGGCAGCCTCGAAATGTTTCTCCGGGTAGCCTCCCACTCCGATAGTGAAGAAGCCCTCGCAGCCGTTCTCCTTCTCGAACCGCCTCACGGCCTCTACCAGTTCGTTGGCGTGGCTGTAGCCGCC
>CAVCDF010000182.1:0-13833 GCA_963600795.1 Anaerotignum sp.
CTTCACGATGGACTCAGCGAAATGCCGCACGC
The DNA here is from genome assembly GCA_963600795.1 of Anaerotignum sp. Lineage (GTDB taxonomy): Bacteria > Bacteroidota > Bacteroidia > Bacteroidales > UBA932 > Cryptobacteroides. The sequence goes on from CAVCDF010000182.1 coordinate 33, forward strand.
TTTCGGACGCTGTCTGAGCAGGTGCAGCGCAAGCCGGAGTGCGCTGCGCCTGCCCACCCCCGGAAGGGAGCCGATGGCCTGCACAGCGTCCTCAAGAAGCCGTGACGGATATTTTTCAGGAATATTCATTATGAATGATACTCTACGAGCCCGTCGAGCGGACTCGGAATGATTGCCGAGAACTTTATCCCGTAAGGCTCGGCCACCTTCTCGAGAATCGCGCGGTTCGCATAGCCGAACCCGCCGACGACTCCGACCGGATACGCCCCGAGGTCGTACTGCTTCAGGGACCGTTCGATGAAATCCCTGAAATTGCCTTCGACGAGTTTACGGACATATTCACTGGACCCGTAGCGCTCCAGGATCCACGGAGCGAACGAACCGAGGTACCTTGACGGAGCTTCGCCGCGATAGACGTTCTGGACGACCGTCAGGTAGTCGACGTTGAAATCGCGTGCGAACTCCCCGGAAACAGGCTCAGGCACGAGTCCCTTGAGGAAATCGGCCATAAACAGTTTTCCAAGCCTGGCGCCTCCCCCTTCGTCTCCGAGGATGAAGCCTGCCGAACGGACGTTTCTGACAATCCTTTCACCGTCGTAGAGGCAGCTGTTGGAACCTGTCCCGAGAATTGCCGCCACCCCGCTTCCGTGACCGCAGACGGAACGGGCCGCGCCGAGAAGGTCGGACGCATATTCAAAGACGGCCTCCGGGAAATTCTCCCTGAGGACCGAGTCCAGTCCTTCCGCCTGCGGCGGCACCTTTCCGTCTTCCTCCACGATCAGTCCGGCGGCATAGAAATGCACCTCGGACACGGTTTCGGAAAGGCCGGCCGCGCACAAAGCCGCGGCGGCCTCGCCGACAATCCTTCCGACGGACTCCCTGGACATCGTGGCCAGGTTCATCCCCGCGGTCTTCACTCTGACAGGTTCTCTGCCGGGAGCGGCTGCGCACCAGTCTGTCTTGGTGGCGCCGCTTTCAACGATCAATATCATCCGTTCAAATGACTTTTCACTTCTTCACCTTGTATTTCACGGTCCTGAGCGCGGAAGCGTCGGACGATCCGCCGACCTGGAGCGTGTATTTTCCCGGGACTCTTCCCATCCTCTGCGTCTGCGGGTTCCACCAGTCAAGGGTCTCGCCGTCAAGAGGGATGACCACCTTGGCGGACTTTCCGGCCTTCAGGCTCACTCTCTTGAATCCGCGGAGAGTCCTGACAGGGCCTTCGGCGTCGTCCGGCCTTGAGACGTACATCTGCACTATCTCGTCGCCGTCCATCTTGCCGACGTTCTTCACCTTCACGACAAGTGCCTTAGTGCCGTCAGCGAGGGTTCTGACCCTCGGTCTGCGGTACTTGAACTTCGTGTAGCTCAAACCGTATCCGAACGGATAGAGCGGCTTCTCCTTGATGAACCGGTAGGTCTTTCCGGCCATCGAATAATCTTCGAAGTCAGGGAGCTGCGAATCATCAGCATAGAACGTGACCGCCAGCTTGCCCGAAGGATTGCAGTCGCCGACCATGACGTCAACCAGTGCCGTTCCTCCGACCTGACCAGGATACCAGGCCTGGACGATGGCGGAGCATTCCCTGTCTTCATCGGCGAACGCGATCGCGCTGCCGGAGAAATTGACGAATATCACCTTTTTGCCCTTCCCGGCAAGAGCCTTGACCGCTTCCTTCTGAATGCGAGGGAGTTCGATGGAGGTCCTGTCGCCGCCGAAGAAGCCCGGGATTCTGGTCTGAAGCTCCTCGCCCTCAAGCCTCGGGGATATTCCGCCCGCGAACACCACAGTCTCCGCGCCGTCGAACTTTGCGAGATACGCATCCAGGTCGAAGCCGGTCGTGTCAAGTTCAGAAACCAGAGGGCATCCGGGAACATATTCAAAGTCATCGAAGCGCTCGCGCATAGCGTCCAGAAGGGTGACGGTCTTGAGTGGGAATCCGTTGTAGTTGCCCCACATCATCACTGAATCGGCCGCGTTCGGCCCGGTCAGGACGATCTTCGCCTTCCTGTCCAGAGGGAGAATGCCGTCGTTCTTCAGAAGCACGATGCTCTCGCGCGTCATCTTCAGCGACAGTTCCAGGTTCTCCTGAGAGCAGAGTCTGGACTCCGGAATGGAATCCCACGGCGAGTCGAAATCAATCTGTCCGAGAGCGAACCTGACCGCTAGCAGTCTGCAGACGCTTTCGTCGAGGTCCGACTCCTTGATCAGGCCTTCCTCCACCGCCTCCGGAATGGCGTGGAGATCGTGTCCGCATTCAATGTTCATTCCTGCAAGCACCGCCGCGGCCGCCGCTTCCGCAGGCGTCTTGGAATAGCCGTGGCCGCCTTCGCTGTAGAAATCGGACACCGCTCCGCAGTCGCTTACTATCAATCCTTTGTAGCCCCATTCTCCGCGAAGGATGTCCTGGAGCAGCCTCTTGTTGGCTCCGCAAGGAGTACCCTCGAAGCGGTTGTAGGCGAACATCACCTCCTCAACGCCGGCCTTGGTCACGAGGTCACGGAATGCCGGAAGATAAGTCTCGCGCAGGTCCCTCTCTGAAACTACGGCATCGAAACGGTGCCTTGACGATTCAGGACCGGAATGGACGGCATAGTGCTTGGCGCAGGCCTGGGCCTTGATCGTTCCGTCCTCACGGGGGCCCTGGAGTCCTCTGACGACGGCCATTCCAAGCTGCCCGGTCAGATAAGGGTCCTCACCGTAAGTCTCGATTCCCCTTCCCCAGCGGGGATCTCTGAATATGTTGATGTTCGGAGTCCAGAATGTAAGGCCTTTGTACCCGAGGTCATCGTCTCCCTCCAGCCTCGCCATCCTGTACTTGACGCGTCCCTCATCGCTTACGGCCGTGAAAACCTCTTCGAGAAGTTCAGCGTCGAAGGAGGAAGCCATTCCTATCGGCATAGGGAACATCGTCGCCTCGCCGTTGCGGGCTACTCCGTGCAGAGCCTCGCTCCACCAGTTGTAGGCAGGAATTCCCAGACGCGGAATCGCCGGAGAATCGTTGATCATCAATGACACTTTCTCTTCCAGCGTGAGCCTTCCGACAAGGTCGGCCGCCCTCTCCTGCGGAGACAGGCTTCTGTCCTGGTACGGGAGCTGTGCAAGGGCCGGAACGTGCAGAGCCATCGTCAGCGCGAGGGCCGCGAGGCAATCGGTAATCAGTTTCTTGTTCATTATGTTTTATTGATTATGCGGTTTTTCATCTGATCGCCTTCCGCAGGACAGGAAGGACCTTCTCTACGTAGCGCATCATACCGAGGTCGGTAAAATGGACGCCGTCCACGGTGGCTTCTCCGTCATCGCCGATCAGACCGTCCGTGGAGACATAGTAGATCTTCTTCTCGCCGGCCTTCTTCAGTTTCTTGTAGAGAGCGAGCTGGGCGGCATTCTTCGACGTTATTTCCTTGAGCATCCTTTCGTCGAACAGAGAATGCGGGTAAGTCGGGTCCTCTACGAACACCACCGGGACATCCGGATGGGCGTCGCGCAGAATCCTGAAGAAATTCTCCCCCTTCTCTTCGATCTGCTTCGCAGAGGCGTTCGGCACATAGTCCAGCACGAACACCGCCGGATTGCCGGCTTCGGCCATATATTCGGCTATCTCGTACTCCAGCAGCGCGCTGCCGCTGAAACCGAGGTTGACGACTTCCCTGTCAAGTTTTCTCCCTATGACTGCGGCGGCGGCCATTCCCGGACGGGACGCGCTGCAGCCCTGGAGGATGCTGGTGCCGTACATCACTATCGGATTGCCGGTCTTCGGGCTGTCGACCGCCGGACCTTCCAGCACAGAGCCTTCGTCAACTCCTATCTCGACCGATTCGATGCCGTCGTACAGGGAAAGATAGAGCATATATTCACGCATCTCCGGAGCCATGTTCCTGACAATGGTCTTGGACTTGACTTCCTTGTCCCTGCCCCAGTCGAAACCGCTGCCGGCGAAGCGCCATCCCTTGTCGTCCGTCAGGATGTAAAGGTCAAGGCCGTTGTCTCCGGCATCCGTCATATGCGGCATATGATGCTCCGGAACGGTGGATTTCCATCGGGCGGAGACGCTGGTCGTGTTGGAACGGAACCGGATGTAGATTCCGGCCGAGTTGCGTCCCAGGCCCCAGAGCTTGGCGCTGATCTTGCTTTCGATCTTCGCAGGCAGCCTTTCGTACCTGGCGGAAGTCTCTGAAATGCACTTCCCGTAAACCGGAAATGCCGAAGCGTCGGTGTAAACGGTACCGTTCTGGGCTGAAGCGAAAAGGCCTGCCAGCAGTGCGGCGGCGACGGTGACTGTGATTCTGAACTTTAGCATATTCTTTAACATATTCATTGAAAATCAGATGATTTCAGGAATCAGTCGACATAGGCTCCCTTCCTGCGCCAGTGGACAAGCCCGACACAGGCCGCAAGGACATAGGCCAGATAAAGGGCGGCGAGCCACCAGGATTGTTCCATAGCGCACATCACCACGAGGATGGAGTCGGCCACAATCCAGATGAGCCAATGGTAAGGGATTGATTTTCCGAGCCAGAACATCGCCACGGCGCACATCGATGTGGAGACGGCGTCCATCCAGACGTTCGGGTCGGCGGCGCGGGAGAAGACAGTGACCATAAAGGCCGTGCAGACGATGAAGGTCAGCAGGCTGCAGACGGCGATCCTTGCAGTCAGGTGGCTGAGGTGGACGGCGGGGGCTCCGCCATCGGTCTTTGCGCTGTCCAGAAGGCCGCTGTCCTTCCTCCACTGGTGCAGTCCCCAGACTGACATCGCCACGTAGTAGATGTTCAGACCCATATTCGACCACAGATGCTGCACACCGAATGAATATGCGCAGGCAATGCCGGTCGCGATTCCGAAATACCACATCGCGTTCTTCTGCAGAACTTCAAGCACGATGTACGGGATGCCGGTAACAAGAGCGAAGATTTCTATGATTTCAAAAATGTCCATAACCGTGATTTCACCTATGGTCTTTCCGACCATAGATTTGACAAATTTAGCAAAAAAAAGAAAGAGAACGGCCAAAAACGCTTCCGACCGTCCTCTTCTTTTGTCTTCCGGCAGACAAGCCGTCTACAACAGGGAAATCAGCACGTAGAGCCAGTGGGCGACGAAAGCCGCGAAAAGTCCGCCGATCGTGTGGGCGAGGATGGCCTTCGGGGTGAGGTGCCTGTAGCCGAGCGCATCCAGCATTGCGGTGTGGGTGCTGAGGAAGCCGCTCCAGCACATTCCGATGGCGGTGAAGACGGCGATCGCGTTGCCGTCCGCCCAACCGTTCGCAACGAAGTTCGGCACAAGGCTGAGCGCCGCGCCAACGGCACCGAGAGACGTGATCGGGAAGGCCACCAGATGCGGGTCCTCGAATCCGAACAGAGCCTTGAAGACGAAATCTATCTTGCCGGCAAGCCACGGCAGGGCCTCCACTCCTTCATAGGCGGCACCGGTGTAGGCTCCGCTGGCGGACGGTCCGAAGGTCAGGATCATCACCAGGGTCGAGATGATGAGCACGCCCGGAATGATGGACATTCCGACCTCGACACCGGAGCGGCCGCCGTCGAGAAGGCAGTCGAGGATTCTTGTGAAAAGAGTCCTCTGGTCCTCCTCCTTTTCTTCTTCGGCTTCTTCCACGGACGCATCACAGACATCTTCGGTCTTGAACTCCGGGTGCGCCTTGAGCGTGAACTTCTGCATCAGCCTTGTGGACACGATGCAGCCGGCGACGGCCCCGACGAGACCGATGAGCGGTTCCGTGACGAAGCCCTGGCCCATCATGAAGACTATGACTATCAGTCCCATTCCGAACGCCGTACCGAAATTGGTCAGCGAGATGAACTGGTACTTCTTGAAATAGCGGCTGAAACGCTTGTCCTTGGAGAGGGAGATGATGGCCGGGTTGTCGGAGAGGAAGGTCATCACAGCGCCCAGAGACGCGACTCCCGGCAGGTTGAAGAGCGGCTTCATCAATGGCCTGAGCAGCTTTTCAAGCAGTGAGACGACGCCGAATTCGGAGAACAGGCTGCTCAGCGCGCCCATAAGGACACAGATTGACAGAAGGTAGAACACAGTGTTGATCAGAAGGTCGTGCGCCGTCTTCATCACGGTGTTCAGCATGTTCGCCATACCCATCGAGATGCCGATGGCGGCGAAGAAGCCCACGACGATTACAAGGCACGTCACTCCCGAAGGAATATGGAAACGTGACTTCTTGCTTGGCTTTTCCATAAGGGCAATTGATTGTTTTCCAGATTATTTCCCCGCGGTCAGGAAGTTCATTTTCCAGGTCAGGCCGACATTCGCCGTCTGCCGTCCGGGCATCACGGTCCCGGAAACATTGCCGTTCTCGCCGAAACCTCCGCAGAAAAATGCGTGCAGGCGCAGCCTGTCGTTTCCGAGCGGGTAATATTCAAGTCCGCCGCCGACTCTCGCGATACTCGTTCCCGGAAGGACGCACCAGTCGCCCTCGTCTTCAAGGTCGTTGGCGTCGTAGGTCGCCTTGGCGAAGGCGCTCAGCTTGCCGTTGAATGAATATGCCACCTTGCCGATCACGGAGAAATCCCTGAAGAAAGTCACCTTTTCAGCCAGCGACCTGTTCATATAGTCGAAGAAGAATGACAGTTTCCCGAAAGTGAACCGGGTGCCGAGCGCAAGGTAGCTTACGAACTCGCCGGGGGCATATTCAAGAAGATTGGCGGACCAGAGCGTGCTGAAGTGTCCGTGGTTGCCGGTCCACATCAGATTGTAGGCATAGAGGTCGTTCTCGCCTCCGGGAGCGGGACTCTGGCAGAACTGCGCCGTCAGCCTGTCCTTCCCGCCGTTGAAGCCGTAGAAGGCGTTCACCGCAAAACGGTAGCAGGAGATGCTGTTGCTGTATTCGGAAATGAAATAGACATCGAAAGGCGCCAGGTCATAGTCGAAGCCGCCGACCAGGACGGTCTGTTTCCCGGCCGAGAAACTCCACCTGTCGTTCAGGGTGTAAGTGAGGAAGAGATGGTCAGTGGCGTTGAAGAAGCTCTCGGTGCCGTGCTCCCTGTAGAGGCGCTGGCGGTACTTGTAGGAAAAATGTCCTCCGAAAGTGCCGTTGGCCAGAACGCTTACGTTCTTGCCTCTGAATCCGCATCCGGAATCAAAAGAAGTTCCGTCCTGATACTCTCTCTGATAGTCTATCCTTGCAAGTATTCCCAGGTTGACGGTGGCCTTTTCCTGCGAAGACGCAGACAAAGCCGTCACAGTCAGGAGAATGGCTGAAAAAAGCAGTCCTTTGTAGTGCATACTTTGTTGTACGGTTCGAAAAAAAACGATTCAAATTTCCGCCAAAAATAAGAAAGTGTTTTGAATTCTCAAAACACTTCAGACTGTGAAAGCCGCTTTTCAGCGGTTACCTGGCGGATGCGCCGCCGGAATCCGCAGGCAAATTCCTGGAATGCCTTCCGACACGGAAGAACCAGTCAAGGAATGCCACGACGGACAGGATGAAGACGGACACGCCGATGATGATGTTCCATTCGGCAGGAAGGCCGAAACCGATGTGGGAGATGCAGATGTAGGTCGTGCAGCTAGAGGTCATGAAGGCGGCAGGAATCATGGTAAGCAGCCAGACGGCCTTTTTCCCGGTCCTGGCAAGGAAGACGGTTGCCGTCCAGAGCATGAACACGGCAAGAGTCTGGTTCGCCCAGCCGAAATAACGCCAGATGACATTGAATCCGTCTTCGTCACCGATGTTGTACCAGAGCAGGAAACCAGCGAGAATGAACAGCGGGATGCTGATCAGAAGCCTGTTCTTTATCGGCCTCTGTTTCAGATGCAGGAAATCGGCCACTATCATGCGGGCGCTTCTGAAGGCCGTGTCTCCGCTGGTGATCGGCGCGGCGACCACGCCGAGAATCGCGAGGATTCCGCCGAAGATGCCGAGCCAGCCCTTTGACACCGAAACCACAACTTCCGGAGCGGAAGCCGAGATTTTGGAACCCAGCGCCGCAGCTCCCCCGTCAAAGAAGAACCAGGAGGACACTGCAGCCCAGATCAGAGCCACAATGCCCTCGGTGACCATACTTCCGTAGAAAACCGGTCTGCCGAGCCTCTCGTCCGTAATGCATCTTGCCATCATCGGGCTTTGGGTTGCGTGGAAACCGCTTATGGCACCGCAGGCTATGGTGATGAACAGGCAAGGGAAGATCGGCTGCCCGCTGATCAGCCCTTCCGATTCGCCCAGGTTGCCGAGTCCGTCCCATATTTCAGGAATTGCGGGCCACTTCGCCACAAGGCAGACAAGCATCGCGACGGCCATGAAGATCAGGGCGAAGGCGAACACCGGGTAGATTCGGCCGATGATCTTGTCGATAGGCAGCAGCGTGGCGAGCAGATAGTACACGAACACTATCCCGACCCAGACCAGCACGGCGGTCTGGGTTCCGTTTCCGGCCACCGTACCGAGGATCAGCGCAGGACTGAAGACGAAAACCGTACCGACAAGCAGGAGAACCACTATCGAGAAGGCAAGGATGAAAGTCCTGGTGCCCTTGCCAAGATATATTCCCACAAGGTCGGGGAAGCCTACGCCGCCGTGGCGGACGGAAAGCATTCCCGTCAGATAGTCGTGGACGGCACCTGCGAAGATGCACCCGAAAACTATCCACAGGTAGGAGGACGGTCCGAACTTCGCGCCCATTATCGCGCCGAAGATAGGTCCGGTACCGGCGATGTTAAGGAACTGGATCATGTACACCTTCCAGGCCGGCATCGGGACGAAGTCGACTCCGTCGGCCTTGGTCAGGGCCGGAGTTTTCCTTGACGGATCAGGTCCGAAGACTTTCTCAATGATTTTTCCGTACAGGAAATAGCCCAGCACAAGGGCCGCAAGGCTCAGCAGGAAGGAGTACATTGAATATGCTTTTTTAAGTTTCTCTACAAAGTGGCTTTCGCAGACTGCTCAGGGCAGCCTTCCCTGAGGGTCGGAAGCCAGGTCTGAATGTGCTTGCCGTTCCAGCAGTCGACTGAAGAGTAGTCAACCATCCGGATTTCACCCTCGGTGGTAGGCACTATGAATTCCATCCTCGTGCCGGCTTTCTGAGGAACGACTGCCTTGACACAGACATCGCCGTTGGCGTCGGCCACAACCTGCACAGGCTTGTTGTAGTCCGGATCGATGTTCTCATCGCGGGCAAGGACGAGAGCGCCCCATTTAACGGCCTGGAAATACTTGCCTTCAGGATTGCGGCCTTTGTCGGAAGCCTTGATCAGTTTCGCGCGCATGTCGAAGATGATGCGGACGCTGTCGCCCGGCTTCCATTTGCGCTCTACGGAAAGATAAGAACCGGCCTTCACGCCGCTGACGACCTTTCCGTTGACTGTGAAGTAAGTGTTCTCGCTCCACGAAGGAATGTGGAACTTGATGGTGAACTTCTCCTTGGCGGCAGGATCGACAGAGATCTTCACCTCGTTGCCGCGTGGATATTCAGTGACTATTCCGATTTTCACCTCGGCTCCTTTGGCCGTCCTGGCGGTCACGGTGCCGGCGTTGTAGAGGTTGATGACAGGGCCGTCAGCCGACTGCATCGCCGCGATGTAAGGAAGGTAGGAAAGTCCGCAAGGGCCGCTGAGGTTGCAGCAGGTGACAGGCTGGCCGTCGATGTTGGTGCCCCAGCCGCTGTTGGTCACCTTGACTCCGTTGAGGAGGTTGACGTAGCTGAAGGTCTTGCCGTCGGACTTCATAGCGCCGAGAAGCCCGTTGTAGGCGTAGTTCTCGATGCAGTCCACAGCCCTCGGGTCACCGGTCAGACGGAGGTACTGCGAGCAGTATTTCATCCAGGTCACGCCGACGCAGGTCTCCATCATACGCTTGATGTCAGGGTTGGTCTGCTCCACGGCGGTGTTGCTCCAGCCCTCGCCGTTGAGTCTCGGCCAGTAGATGTCGGAGCCGGCGTTGCCGATGATGGTAAGCTCCTCGGTCATCACCTTGTCGAAGAAGTTGTCAAGGCAGACCTTCCACTTCGGGTCGCCGGTGACGCGGTAGTACTCGGCGAGGCCCTCCCAGATGGAAGTCATCTCGTAGGCCTTAGGGTAAGGCGTGCCGACCTCGTAGAGATGCGCGCCATCGTAGACCTGCTGGAATATGTCGCTGCCCTTCGAGGCACCGGTGCGGATTATATATTCAGCGAAATCAAGATACTCCTTCTTGCCTGTGATGGAATAGAGCTTCACCATAGGTTCGAGAATGGATGAGGATTCGATGTTGGTGGAACTCCAGCCGAGCTGGTTGATGCCTTTCTTAGGGGCCGGGCCGACCTGGTCGATCACGCTCTTCGCCTCCTGCTCAAGGACGGAAAGCACACGCGGATCCTGCTCCACGTCGGTGTAGTACTGCAGAAGGCCGAGCATCACGTACTTTCTTTCCCAGATGTCGCCGTCGCGGTCGCCAGGCTGGTCTTCAATCGCTGTGCAGCTGATGCTTCCGTTGCTCTTCTGGGTCGCCATCAGCTTGTAGACAAGGCTCTTGGTGAGTTCCTTCAGAGCCGGGTCGCCGTTGTAGCGGTACAGAAGGGAATTGGTGCGGAGGCTTTTGCCGATGAACTCGCCGAGGGCGAACTTAGGACGTCCCTTGACAAAATAGTCGATGACCTTGTCGTAAGGCATCACTCCGTTGACCCAATGGTCGATGGAGTTCCGGATGTCGTCGTCGAAGTAGCCGTCGAACTTCACGCTTCCGGCAGGGAGCGGTTCAAGGGCATCTTCAACCTTCATAAGATCATTCCGGGCCGCAGCCCCGGTCTGAGCATTAAGGGCTGCTGTCCGGCCCTGGTTCTCCTGCGCTCCGATTCCGGCAGTCAGGAACATCGCCGCCACGGCGATAACGATTGCTTTTTTCATTTAAAATCTGTGAATATTTTTACGCGGGACAAAATTAATAAAAAATCCGGCGGTGTGGAAACCCGAAGCGCGAAAGGATTTTTTGTCCGAAAGGATTTTTGTTCGTAAGTTTGCGGACAGGGCGCCGGCCTCGGACAAAATCACCGACTGAATATGGTAAAAATCTTCTGCACGAACACAGGAACGTACCAGGACTTTCCCGAAGGTACGGCATTGACGGACATCGCACGGGAATTCGACTTCGACAAGCCTTACGACATTCTTGCCGCAAACGTCAACAATGTTGCGGAAGGATTGAGATTCAGAGTCTTCAACAACCTTGACGTGAAGTTCCTGGACTACACGACCTACGTCGGGCGCAGTTTCTACTGCCGGTCCCTCTGCCTCCTGCTCTGCAAGGCCGTCAGGGATGTCCTGCCGGAAAGCCGAGTGACCATACACCGCCCGATTTCCAAGGGCTATTACTGCACCGTTCTCAAAAAGGACCGCTCCGGCCTGACCGAAGCGGACGTCCTTGCCGTCGATGGCAGGATGAAGGAGCTCGTGAATGCGGACATCCCTTTCAGACGCAGACAGATCCGGATCGGGGACGCAATCGAGATGTTCAGGAAGTCGGGCGACCTGGACAAGGTCAAGCTCCTGCAGACCTGCGGAGAAGTGTACATCAACTGCTACTCGCTGGAAGACTACACGGACTACTACTACGACGAGATGGTGCCGAGCACAGGCTACCTCAAAACCTACAGCGTCACGTTCTGCCAGGGCGGAATGCTTTTGCGCGTCCCGGACCGCCACGCTCCGGAAAAGCTCGCTCCGCTCTTCCCGCAGCCGAAGACCTTCGAAATCCTGGCCGAGATGCACAGATGGAACAACATCATGGGGCTTTCCACCGTAGGGGACGTCAACGAGTCTATTCTGAACGGCAACGCCTCCGACCTCATCCAGATCTCGGAAGCCCTGCAGGAAAAGAAGATAGTACAGATCGCCGAAGAGATCGAAAGGCGCTACGACGATCCGGAAAAGCCGGTCCGCCTCGTGCTGATAACCGGCCCGAGCAGCAGCGGAAAGAGCACGGTCTGCAAGAGACTCAGCGTCCAGCTGAAAGCCTGCGGACTGCATCCGGTCTCCTTCTCCACCGACGACTATTTCGTCAACAGGGTTGACACTCCGAAACTTCCTGACGGTTCCTACGACTTCGACAATTTCGACACCGTGGACCACGACTATCTCCAGAAGGACCTCGTGCGGCTCATAAGCGGAGAGACCGTGGAGGTCCCCGAATACAATTTCGTCACTGGAATGAGGGAGTTCAACGGCAAGAAGCTCAAGCTCACCGACAGGTCGGTGCTGATCATCGAAGGACTGCACGCCTTGAACCCGCGTCTGACGGACAAGGTCGAGGAAGACAAGAAATTCAAGATATTCATAAACACCATCACTTCAATTCCGCTGGACCGCCACAACTGCATCCCGACGAGCGACAACCGCCTGCTCCGCAGAATCGTGAGGGACTACCGGAAGGGTGCCTTCTCCGCAAGGGAGACGATAGCCAACTGGCCGAATGTCCGCCACGCGGAGGTGAAATGGATCTACCCTTACCAGGAGGATGCCGACGTGCTGTTCAATTCAGCCTACCTTGTCGAGTTCGCAGTCCTGCGCACGCACGCCGAAAGGATCCTTGCGATGGTGCCGAAGAACTGCCCGGAATTCAACGAGGCGCACCGGCTGCTGAAATTCCTGCACTACTTCATCCCGGTTTCAGACAGGGAAATCCCTATGACATCCCTCATCAGAGGATTCATCGGAGGCGGAAGCGAGTGACAGCGGCTTCCATACTTATGGAACAACCTTCTTGAAAGCAACCAAATATCTACCTCAGAAATGGCGGACGAAAAGATAATATTCTCGATGAACGGAGTGGGCAAGGTCCTTCCGAACAACAACAAGGTCATCCTCAAGGACATCTACCTTTCATTCTTCTACGGAGCCAAAATCGGCATCATCGGCCTCAACGGTTCCGGAAAGTCAACCCTGATGAAGATCATCGCCGGAGTGGAGAAATCCTATCGCGGCGAGGTGGTCTGGGCGCCGGGCTATTCCGTCGGCTACCTGGAGCAGGAGCCTCAGATGGATCCGGACAAGACGGTCATCGAGGTCGTCCAGGAAGGAGTCCAGGAGGTGATGGACGTGCTCAATGAATACAACGAAATCTCACTCAAGTTCATGGAGCCGATGGACGACGAACAGATGAACGCCCTCATCGAAAGGCAGGGCGAACTGTCCGAGAAAATCGACCATATGGGCGGCTGGGAGATCGACGCGAAGCTGGAAAGGGCGATGGACGCTCTTAACTGTCCTCCTTCCGATGCGAAGGTCTCGACTCTTTCCGGAGGCGAGCGCCGCAGGGTCGCCCTGTGCAGGCTTCTGCTCCGGGAACCGGACGTGCTGCTACTTGACGAGCCCACCAACCACCTCGACACTGAGAGCATCCAGTGGCTGGAGGCGCATCTGAGACAGTACAAGGGCACGGTCATCGCCGTGACCCACGACCGCTACTTCCTCGACAACGTGGCCGGCTGGATTCTCGAACTCGACCGGGGCGAGGGCATCCCGTGGAAGGGCAACTACAGTTCCTGGCTGGAGCAGAAGACAAAGAGGCTCGAGATGGAGGAGAAGCAGGAAAGCCGCAGGCGCAAGACCCTCCAGCACGAGCTGGAATGGGTGCGGATGGCACCGAAGGCCCGCCAGGCCAAGCAGAAGGCCCGTCTGGGAGCCTATGAGAAACTGGCCGCTGCCGACGCGAAGGAGAAGGAGGCAAATCTCGAGATCTACATCCCGAACGGCCCGAGGCTCGGCAACAAAGTCATCGAGTTCAAGGACGTGTCCAAGGCCTACGGCGACAAGGTGCTGTTCGAGCATCTGACGTTCGCGCTGCCGCCTGCAGGCATCG
>CAVCDF010000183.1:0-5682 GCA_963600795.1 Anaerotignum sp.
ACACTGTTGGGAATTTCTACGGATGTTACACTGTTGGGAATTTCTACGGATGTTAGAAGATCATCGTTATGTCGGACTTCTTCGCTTCCAATCATTGTCACGCCGTCAGGGATGACGAGTTTCCCGTTTTCGTCTATCAAATCTGCTAAATTCATATCCTCAAATATGTTTGTTTTTTATTAGTGTCTATTATTGCGGTTTGGCTTTCCGTGAAGTCAACTGTATACAGTGCTTTTAATCTCCACTTGAGGTGGAAGTGGATAGATGCAAATCTATATATATATGCACTTACGCAAATTTTATGTGCATAAACCGCCTAAAATACGGCAATCGGAAGGACTTCCTCCAGCGGGATGACAAGAATTAGCCGTGAGGATATAGAGATCGAGGATCTGAAGAACCGGATGCAGGACGGTCTCTGTTGCTTCGTATTCCGTGAGGTGAACGGCGAGTGTGGGGGCACGAGGACTTAGCCCCGACTTTTAGCAGGTTCAGCGTGATTTCCGCCCCGACTTTTTACAAATAATATTATATTTGTCTAAAATTGAAATAGATACGCTTATAGTCTGCTGCCATAGTGAAGAAAAAAAACATTAAAATGATGAACAAGAAAGACATATATGACTTTTTGAAGGAGAAGGGCATCCGCCACGAGGTGACGGAGCATGAGGCTGTGTTCAGTATGGAGGAACTGGACAGGACGGATATGCCGCACAAGGACTGTCTGGCGAAGAACCTCTTCGTGAGGGATGACAAAAAAGAGAACCATTACCTCATCACCGTCAAAGGCGAGAGACGTGTGGACCTCAAGGAGTTCAGGAAGGAATTCGGGTTGAGGCATCTCAGCTTCGCCCAGGAGGAGGATCTGCTGGCATTTCTCGGAGTGCATCCCGGGTCTGTGTCGCCCTTCGGTCTGCTTAACGATGGCGGATGCAAGGTCCGGTTCTTCATCGACCGCGGGTTCCTTGACGACGGAGGACTCATCGGCATCCACCCCAATGACAACACCGCCACCGTCTGGATGAACGTCAACGATCTGCTCGCCGTCATAAAGGAACACGGCAACGAGATTCAATGCATATAGCCTCGATATTCGCCCATCGTGAAATTGAGGAAAGATTTTACGCCAAATTACTGAATAAATTGCCGCCAAATTACTGAATTTATCGGAATAAGCATTATCTTTGCGCAGTTAAGACATTAGAATATGGACGGTTACAAGAAAAGGATAATGGACGGCTTGCTTGAGAAGAAACTGCAGGCGAAAGGCGCTGTCCTCATCGAAGGGCCAAAATGGTGCGGAAAGACCACCACGGCCGGGGAGTCAGCAAGGAGCAAGATTATGCTGGCAAAAACAGACACACGGGAACAGTTCAAGCGGCTTCTGGAAATTGATACCGACGCGGCACTTTCCGGCGAAGCGCCGATGCTCCTCGACGAATGGCAGACCGTCCCGAAGCTTTGGGACTCGGTGCGCTATGCAGTGGATTCGCGCCGAAAGATGGGACAGTTTATCCTTACAGGATCAGCAGTTCCCGACAAGGAGGCTGAGCGGCAGATTGAGCACTCCGGAGCAGGACGCTTCGCGTGGCTCACAATGAGGCCGATGTCGGTGTTCGAGTCCGGAGAATCAAACGGGATGGTCAGCCTTGGCGATCTGTTCGCCGCACCGGAGAGAATTCTTGCAAAGAATGAGCTGAAACTGTCTGACATCGCATTCCTCATCTGCCGCGGCGGATGGCCGATGGCTGTGGACCTTCCCCGCGAGGCGGCGCTGGAGCAGGCTTTTGACTACTATGATGCCGTCACTAAGGAAGATATCGTGAAGGTTGACGGTGTGAAGAGGGCTTCGGAGAGAGTCCGGAGGCTTATGAGGGCGTATGCAAGGCATCAGGGAACGCAGGTCTCCGTGGCGACATTGAGGGATGACCTTCGCAGCAATGATTCCTCGACGCTTGACGAGAACACCATCGCATCCTACCTTGACGCCCTGAGGAAGATATTCGTGGTCGAGGACCTGCCGGCCTGGAATCCGAACCTTCGCTCGAAAACCGCCATCCGCACTGCAGACACACGCTATTTCGTGGACCCGTCAATCGCTACGGCCGCTCTCGGTCTGGGTCCCGATGATATGATGAATGACCTTAACACCATGGGATTCTTCTTTGAGGCGATGTGCATAAGGGACCTGAGAGTGTTCGCTGACGCTCTTGGCGGGAATGTTTACCACTACCGGGACAAGAACGGGCTTGAATGCGATGCCGTGCTTCACCTGCGTGACGGACATTATGGGCTGATTGAGATAAAGCTAGGAGGTGAGTCTCTGATAAACGACGGAGCAAAAAGCCTCAATACTCTTGAGTCCCAGATTGACACGTCACGGATGAAACCGGCGTCGTTCAAAATGATACTGACAGCAGTCGGAGAATACGCCTACCGAAGGAGCGAAGACAATATCTATGTCGTGCCTATAGGTTGTCTTAAGCCATAGAGCCGATGAAGATCGAGGAAACTATACTCTAGATGCGTCACCCGGACACTTTCGTCAAGGGCGAGGGACGGATAATGCTGATGATATAGATGCCCGGTATCGCGACTCCGCTACTTTAGCTTCTTCCCGTCGGAGAAGGCCGTGCCTACTCTCTCGCCCAGCCGGATGTAGCCGTTGTGAACGGGGTCGAACGTGATGATTCCCATACTCTCCACGTCCGGCTTGCCGTCCGCGGCGAGGTAGCGCTCGTCGCAGAGGATGTCCACTATCTCGGCGACGATGTAATAGCCTGTCTCGCTCTCGTCGATCTTCCTCACGATGCGGCACTCAAGCGTCATCGGGAAGTCCGTGAATACGGGCGCGTTCACTTTCTCCGACCTCACCGCCTTCCAGCCGGTCCTCGTCATCTTGTCCGGGTCGCTCTTCGCGCTAACGATGCCCACATAGTCCGAGGCGGCCATGGTCCCCGCTGTGGCGAACGCGACGGTGAACTCCCCACAGGCATCAAGATTCTCGGTGGTGGCGTGACTGCCCATCGAAATCATAATCTCTCCGGCGTCCCACTGTCCGGCCCACGCGGCCGTCATCGCGTTCGGTTCACCTTCCTTGTTGTATGTGCCTATCACCAGCACCGGCTGCGGTAGCAGCCACGCCTTCTTTCCGAATCTTTTCATATCGTTATGCTATTTTAAGATGCTTACGACTCAGTTTCGCAAATTTACGATATTTTCATTTTTGCGACACGGAAGCATTCGATATTTATCAATTAAAACTGACAATCATCACTCACTTCGCAAAAATACCGGATAAATTTTAGTATCTTCGTCATCGGATTCAGAACACTATGACTATGAAGACAATGAAAATCTGCGCAGCTGTTTTGCTGCTTTGTTCTGTCGCTGCGGTTTCCTGCAGAAACTCCGGCCGTAACGCTTCAGCTCCGGCTTCGGCGCTGGAGTGGAGCGCCCTCTGCGCCTTCTAGAACCGGAATGCTGAGAGAGGGCCGCTAATTTGAACCTGCAAGGATGAAAACAATGAATATCCTATACCCTCAGAACCGGCAGGAGCTGCGCGAGTGGTTCTCTGCGAATGCTTCCACTGAAAAGGAGGTGTTCGTCCACTGCATCCGCCGCTCCCACGAGAGCATCATCCACTACCTCGACGTGGTGGAGGAGGCACTGTGCTTCGGCTGGATAGACTCCACCTGCCGTCCCTGCGAAGGAGAAGGGTATCTGCAGCGGCTCACCCCGCGTAAAAAGAACTCTAACTGGACGGAACTGAACAAGGAACGCTGCCGGCGGCTCATAAAACTCGGTCTGATGACACCGGCCGGAAAGAAGGTGCTTCCGTCGCTGGCGAAGGACTCCTTCAAGGCCGAACCGTGGGTGATAGATGCCATAAAGGCCGACAAACAGGCCTGGAAGAACCATCGGCAGTTCCATCCGCTCTATGTCCGGGTGCGCCTTTACAATATTCAGTGGTACAGGAAGCACATCTCCGAGGAGCGCGCCCTCCGGATGCTCGACAAATATATTCAGGCAACCCGCGAGGGCAAGATGGTAGGGGAGTGGAACGACGGAGGACGGCTGCTGGATTATTGAATATAGAAGAGCCGATGAAGATTGAGGAAGCCATACTCTATGTCCTCGCCGAGAGGAACACCGTGATGCGTCACCCGGACACCTTCGTCAAGGCCGAGGGGAGGATAATGCTGATGATATAGAATAACGGTCCGGGCCGTCCCAGGGGCCGATCAGTTGATGGATTTCTTAGTTCCTCGCCTTGTCATCAGGCAGCAGACCGCAAAGGCGATAATAAACAGAACCATCAACACGAAGAAGGCATTGCGGCTTCCGGCAGCGGTGGCCTGGGCGAACTGATTCTGAGCGAATGCTTTCTGGCTGGCCGCGACTATCGTGGAAGCCACCGCTGTCCCCATCGCTCCTGCAAGCTGCTGGAAACTGTTGACTATGGCATTTCCGTCGGCTGACAGATTTTCAGGCAACTGGGCGAGACAGAACGTGACGGCACTTGCGCAGCCTAACCCCTGACCGATTGTAAAGACAACGTAGAATATGTAAAACATATTGGTGCTCAGGTTATTCCCGAACACCGTGAACAAGATAAGGGATGCCAGCATAAATCCGTATCCGGTGATTATGGGCAATTTCGCGCCGGTCCTGTCCAGAATATTCCCGCTCAGGGGCGACAGAATCGCACCTACGATGCAGCCTGGGACAAGCAGCATCCCCGCCAGTGAGGCATTGGTGTGGTTGGCGATCTGGGAGTAATTTGGAATGATATATCCGAGAGCAAGCACCGAGAATTGAGCGATCAGTATCGCGATCAACGCCATGGTGAACTTGCCGTAACGAAGCACACCCACACGCAGCAGCGGACTGGATTCGTGTCGTGTCCTCTTCGCGAAATACAGGATAGAGGCAGCTGCACAAGCTATCAATAGGAACACCGGCAGACTGATCCAGCCGGCGGAAGATGCCTGGACCAGGGCGAGAATGAAAGTGACGTAGCCGACAGCGATCAGCAGATAATCAAAAAAGTGAAATCTGGAGTGTTCTTCCGGGACATTATGGCCGATGAGCGCCCAGCCGAGCGCCAATGAAACAAGCAGCAGCGGTATCAGTGAAAGGAAGATATACCTCCATCCGAACATGTCCACGACAACGCCTCCGAGTACCGGACCGATGGCCGGCGCGACCGCGGTGACAAGCATTCCTACACCCATGAACGTGCCGATCTGTTCTTTCGGGGCCTCATTGAGAATGATGTTGTACATAAGCGGCAACGCGATGCCGGTCCCGACGCCCTGGACCATTCTTCCAAGCAGAAGCACGGTGAAGTTGGGCGCTAGGCAGCAGGCTGCCGTGGCGATGATGAAACTTGATATCGCTGTGAGGAACAATGTCCTCTGGGAGCAATTTCTCTTCAGATAAGAAGACAGCGTGATCACAAGTGAGAGAATCAGCAGGTAGCCCGTGGTTATCCACTGCACGGTGCTGGTCCCTACTCCGAACTCATTCATAAGTGTGGGGAATGTGACATTCATGGCGGTTTCACTTACCACACCGCAGAATGACATCACCCCGGTGGCGAATATTTTCCCGATTAATTTAAGATTATGTCTTGACATTTTTTATGTTTTCCCCAGCGTTGCAAAATCTCGGCCAAAA
>CAVCDF010000184.1:0-17171 GCA_963600795.1 Anaerotignum sp.
TCCTCGCGTGGAACGCGTCCGCGAACACCGCGCAGGGCAAGTCCGTTCTGGGTACCAAGTCCAAGATCTCCGGCGCGAACCTCTTTATGAGGCTCAACTTCTGGGTTCTCAAGTGCGGCGGCGCTATGCTCACCGCTCCTCCGACCCTCTCGGGAGTGGATGCGCCTTCCAGCTGCACCATCGCCCTGACCGCAGACGCATTCAAGTTCACACTTGACGACGTTCCTGCAGTGACCACGAACCTCAAGCTCATCATCACGGCTTCAGAGCCGCAGAGCAACGGTATCACCAGGGCTTACAGCAAGGCTGTCCAGATCGGTGACGCACGTGCTATCGCTGCTGAGGACTACGACATCAAGGCTGACTACGAGGCCGTTCACGGTGCTGTGTCCGCCGGTGCTCCTAAGGTCTTCCTGAAGTACTTCTACGTCAACACCGCCACCGGTGAGAAGTCGGGAGACATGTACGCCTCCGCCAAGCTCGGCGAGTAGCCTTGACTGATTCTTCTCTTTCTCTCCCCGTCCGCCAAATGGCTGGCGGGGAGTTTTTATTCAAAAAAAGCGTTTCACTCTCAACAAGTTCAATGATTATGAAAGCATCCGGCAAGGCATATTCGCTCATTCAGCAGTCCGAGGGGCTGCGGCTAAGTTCGTACAGGTGTCCCGCAGGGGTCTGGACCATCGGTTACGGCCATACCTCAGGCGTGACGGAGGGAATGACCATCACGGTGGAGGAGGCGAACGAATTTCTCCGTCAGGACATCGTCTTTGCGGAGGATGCCGTCAACGCCCAGGGACTGACGCTGCTGCAATGCCAGTTCGACGCCCTCGTCTCGCTGGTCTTCAACATTGGCGGGAGCGCCTTCCGCCGCTCTACTCTCCTGAAGAAAATCCGCGTCAATCCCGATGATAACTCCATTATGGATGAGTTCCTGCGCTGGGTGTACTCGAAGGGCAAGGTTCTGCCTGGGCTGCAACGCAGAAGGCTTGCGGAGATGAAGTTGTATTTCTCGGAAAGCTGACATTAAATCCTCCTCGCTATGGACAGATCAGACATACTCCAGTTCATCGGAACATACATCATCCCGCTGGCGACCGCTGCCGCAGGCTGGATTGCCGGCTCGCGCAAGCGCCGCAACGACTTCCTAAAAGACCTTCAGGCATCCATCGACCTGCTCTCTTCAGAGAACCGCAGGCTCCTCGCCGACATCACTGCCGTAAACGCCGAGATTGTCGCAGTCCGCAAGGAGAACGAGGAGCTCAAAGCATCGGTCGATAGGCTCTGCGCCGAGAACGCCCAGCTGCAGGACGAGATCAGGCTGCTGAGGGAACAGGTAAGCACCCGGAAATCCGAAAGTCAAACCGCATAAATCCAGACGAAATGAAAACGAAATCAACATTGGCGGCCGCATCCTCATCATCGGCCTCAACATCCCCCAGTCCCTCCCGGACTACCAGTCCTTCGCCTCCGCGATGACCCTCGCCGAAAAAGGCCTCCTCACCACCCTGCAGCGGGACCTGTAGAATTCAAAGAAACGGCAGACCCGTCACTACCTTTCACGCGCTTTATAGTAACGGGCCTTGATTATGCCGTTGTTAGTGTTTTATAATCAGCTTGTTATTCTGATTGTCAATGGTAATTGTTCCAAAGCGTTCCATCGCACTCTGACCGAGCAATAGCGGAGCCTTCTGGCTTTTCACAACAGACGCATCGACATTGTGTAAGGAAGCATCTCCAATCTTTACCTCACGAAGGGTAATCGTCGTTCCCTCATTTATTTGCCCATTGGCAACTTGATAATACTTCTTCCCCTTGATGTCCTTTTCTGACAGATAGCCATTCTTGAACATAAAGTTCGCCTCAACAGAGGATATTGTCACATCGGATGCTCCTGTGTCAAATATCATTTGGAGCGGAAGTCCATTGATGTCGCAAGGGATTTCGAAAGTACCTCCCGGATTTCTCTTGACGGCAATTTCAGTAATCGTCTCCGTTGTTTCTGGCATAGTCAGATCAAACTGCTTCAAATATTCGGTGAACTCGGTCTCATATTTATCCATCAGCACTTTAAATTCCGGGAGTTCACGTACGGAATC
The DNA here is from genome assembly GCA_963600795.1 of Anaerotignum sp. Lineage (GTDB taxonomy): Bacteria > Bacteroidota > Bacteroidia > Bacteroidales > UBA932 > Cryptobacteroides. Next base: position 2,097 of record CAVCDF010000184.1, read on the forward strand.
CATATCATCATCCATTCTGATATGTGAGAAACTACGATATCCCTTTTCGAAGGCTGTTTCGAGAGCATTGACAGATTCTTTAAGCTTCCCCATTCTGGCATACAGGCAAGCCTGGTCATAGTAGTTGCCGGCATTATCTGGATCTTCTTTTATAATTCTGTTCATCCATTCATCTGCCTCATCATCACGTCCCAGAAAATGCAACGCATACATTCGACAACTGCTATTATCCGCGAGTGTATCCAATTGCAGAATCTTCTCGAAATCAGCATCCGCTTCAGCCTTGTTTCCTTCAAGAAGAAGCAGCTCTCCTCTCATCAGATAGAGATATGAATAGTCTTCCGTTACGTCTATTCCCATATTGTAATCTTCCATCGCTTTTTTCTTGTCTCCAGCCATCTCATGACACCAGCCGCGCTTGTAATAAGCGTAGCCATTGTCAGGGAGCTCCTCAATGGCCGCCGAGAAATCAACAATCGCGGAATCAAGCTTTCCTGATAGTCTATAGTAATCGCCACGTCTGCAAAGCATCTCCCAATCTTGCTCTTTTTCCATAGCCTTCGAAATGTCGGCGATGGCCATCTCATTAAGCCCCAGCTCGCTATAGCAGTCGCTACGGCTAACATTGATTTGGTCATAATGTCCGAATTCTGCCTCCATTTCATCATAAGCCTTCACGGCTTCAGCATATTTGTGTGTTTCTTCATAGAATTGGCAAAGGACAACCTTCCATAAGAATGGGCTTTCGCTCTTCTTCACTCGGGTCTTCAAACTGGCTTCAGCATAGTTTGGACGCTTTTTTAGAACATCCATAATAAGGGCTATTCCAGCATCATCATTCTTGTCGAACCAATCCAACCCGGCATCAATAGCCTTTGTGGCTTCTCCCAACTTGTCATAGGCCTGCATCTTGAACCGATAGATTTCCGAATATTCTGCATCAAGACTCTGACATCTTTCAAGCATTGAGATAGCCTCCGTGTACTCTTCTCTCTTTATCATATTTCGGGCAAGGCCTATCATAGCCGCCTGGTCAGCTTCATCCTCAGCCAACATTTTCCGGTATATGGCATCCGCACCGGATATATCATCGAGATAATAAAGAGCTTGCGCATAGTCAAAAGAGATGCTCTGCAGATTGTCTTTGTTATCCTTTTGCGCCAACTCGTATGCGGTCTTAAATATGCCTGCAGCAGTTTGTTCATCGCCCATATCTTGATAGATATAAGCCTTCCACCAATAGAGAACGGACATCGCAACATCAGTTTTCTTCGGCTTGTTTACCTTGATGGCGTGGTTGATGTCACGCAAAGCCTGAGCATAATCACTCTTACGCCGCAGTAGTCTTGTTCTAAGAATCAAGGCATCTACATTATCTGGAGTCTCACTGAGCTGCTCTCCGACAAGCTCCAGGGCTTTCGCCTCATCTTTTTCTTCATTCAGAACATCATAGGCCTTTTGAAGGTTGTAAGTATTTTCAGATTTGCTCTTTTGAGCATAGGTGTTAATGCTTAGTGTCGCCAACAGGATGGTCGTAAGCAATGTCAGGATGTGTTTCATATTGCGTGAATGTTAAAAGTTTCTGATTCGAGTCAAAAGGAAATACTCCTTTAATCCGAATTCTTACAGGAAAGGCCAGATGAAGTATATTTTGGTATAATTCAGTTTATTGTATTAAATAAAATAGGTAAATTTGCATAGTTTACTACTATAATATGCCTTTATTAGTATATAGACCCGAACTGTTCCAAAACACTGCGGAGAACCTGCAGTTTAGGGAACTGTGTTCTGAACTAAAAAAGAGGATAGAAGCTAGCGATAAACGGAGCCAAAGAAAATCTTTGTGCATTATGGTCGGCAACTTCAATTTTGCCGAAAAGGAGTTTGATGCCTTCTTAATTAAGAAGGAAGGGATTGTACTCATTGAATTCAAAAATTATGGAGGCAAAATTTCTGTCTCTAACAATGAGTGGAAGGGAGAATATGAAGGCCACGCATTTGTAATTAAGGGAGGGTCCGGCGGAAAGACTCCACTTGAGCAGGCCCGTCTAAATAGGAATGCATTTATACGCAACATTACAGCATCTGGCGCACTGACAGAAGAGCAAGCACAAAAAATCACAACACTGATTGTATTCAATCATAAGAGTGATATTGAGAACAAATTGCGTTTCAATATTCAAACTTGGCTGAATCTAACGGACAACACAAAGTTCTTCGGCGCAATTGAATCAATTGTTGATAAGGATATGAAATTGACTCCTGTCGACATGAGGAGGATCGCGGAGAGAGTCGTTTTGGATGAAGACTTTATTGTTGAGGAATTCTCCGATATCAGTTTCTTGAATGATATCTGGAACGAGCCAGCGGCTCTTCAACAGTTTTCTGATGCCACGGAAGGCATTATAGATTTCACGGATGAACCCGACCCATTTGATGCTGACCAAAAGGGAGAATTAGATTTGAATCCAGACCAAACTGAAGGATCTATCTCTACGACTGAAGCAAACTGCACTGCTACCAACGAAATGATAGTTGGCGAAGTTGAAAAAAAAGAGGCCATTCCTTGCGAGGATGTTCCTCTAATGGTGGCAAATTACGTTGCACTAATACAACAAGCCGTCTTGCCAGGCATTTCATATTCAATCTATGACTGCACGCAATCAATGCCCCCTGTCAATTTCGATGTCTCTGAAAGGTATTTGATTCGCGTTCTCACAGACCCGCTTGAAGAAACTGCCAATGTACTAAGTAGCTTTATTCATAGAAAAGTGTATTTGGGGCTGGATTGTCTGTTATGGACATTTGGGGAACGCATTTCTGTCATTAAGCATGACGATGAAGAAATTGTTCTTGAGTCAGGGTTAATATTCCGCAACTCTTCCACCATTTTGGCTCCATGGCTAGATTCATACATATATGAAAAACTAGGTGCCTCATACGACCCTAGATACAAGCGATTCGCATATAATGACGATTTAACAGAAGAAGAAGCCAAAATATATTTAGGGACATATTTTCCACGCAGCTATGCAGAACATTTTCTCATCTTTGAGAATTTATTGTCAAACTCTATCTTTCGAGCCAAGTATGAAGCTAAGCGTCATCTATCAATTTTTAGCATAGGTGCAGGGACAGGTGGCGATATTATAGGCTTGCTAACTGCAATTGACAAGTTTCTCCCGTCCTGTATTGGAATAACTCTCGTTACACTAGATGCAAACCAAAATTCTCTATCACTACAAAAAACCGTAGTTGACAGATATTCCACGATATCGAATCGCAATATTTCTCTCACACAGTTTTGTGAAAGAATAGAGAATGAGTCAACTCTTCAAAAGTATTCTGACAATGCCATCCCAGATGGTAGCTTGGACATAATCTTATTCGCAAAAGTGGGTTGTGAATTACATGGCCGTCATATTTTTGGGGACGACAATGTCTATGAAGTATGTCTAAGGCAATTTGCGCCTAAACTCTCAGATAATGGGGTTCTTTCTCTTCTGGATGTGACAACCAATGTGGACGGACAGACCTTTATGCCTCTTATTATGAATCAGGGGGTCAATCACTTTATATCTTGCAATCAAGCGTATTCTACTCTACTTCCCATATCTTGCCATTTTTATGAGAATGGTTGTACTCAGCCGTGCTTCATACAGCAAGAAATTATGGTTTCTCATTGTAAGAAATCAAAAGATTTGAGTAAAATATGTTACAGGATAGTTGCGAAGAAAGTATTTTGTGACTCAATAATTAACGACAGAGTAAAACGCTATATCGTGACACCGTCAAAAACTATTAAAGAGCCAGGCGAAGCAATATGTCGTTTGTCTCTTGGCGGTACCGAAGAGGCCGATGCTTTTAATTTGAATTAATCCGTTTATTTATGCCTTTACAGAGTTTTGCACTTTCAAAATCCGAGTTGGATGCCTACCAGGTATTGGTCCTTGACAAAAGGATTGATCGTCCACTTATTGTTACGGGATGTGCCGGTAGTGGCAAGTCAGTACTTGCCATTCATAAAGCTAAAGAGCTGAAAGATCAAGGATATTCGTATCTTTTCATTGTCTTTACTCAAACATTAGGTTCTTATATGAAGGCGGGCATTAACCAGCTTCATTTGGATGTTTCCAATTTTTCTACATATGGGAAATGCTTTGCGCCAGATAAAGACGGCATTGGGAACATTATTGGGTGGCATTGGGCTAAGGGCCAATACGATTTCATAATTGTAGACGAAGCTCAAGATTTTTCGTTGGAAGCCGTCCAAGAATTAGCCCAGCATTGCCGCCACCTATACGTGTTCGGCGATTCAGCGCAAAGCCTCTATAAGCAGTTCTTGTTTGACAAGAATCCAACTCTTAGTATGAGGGAATTGGAAAATGTTCTTGGCCAGAGAATGGATGACTTGATTCTAAACCATCGTCTCCCTGAATCTATTGCCAAAGTCGCTCAATATCTCAACACTGACGATGATCGATTGGTAGGTCGATGCCTAAAAAAAGGAGGAAATAAGCCGAAAATTCTCAAGTTTGCTGATTTTGACGAGCAGTGCAAAAAAACGATGGAGATAATTGATAATATGGGGCTTGAGGATGTGGGAATTTTGTGCTACCATAAAAATACAGTAAGCGCTGTAGCGGACTATTTTACATCTAGGGGAAAGAATATAGATGTGTATTTGAACGATAAGTCGAACATTAAGTTTGACTCAGGGAATCCCAAAGTCATGACATTCAAGAGCAGCAAAGGCCTTCAGTTTCAAACTGTATTTATGTTAGGTTGTGATAGCAATATCGATGGCTATGTAAAAGATACCTATGTTGCTATGACCCGTAGCTATCAAGATTTATACATTATGTATTCAGGGCAGATGACAGGTTTATTTGCGACCGTGCCTATTGAATTCTATGACACGAGCATCAGCGGATCATCATCAAGTAGAAGGTTGTAAACGGCATCATTATGAAATTATATATCGCAACCACAACGTTGAATTTCGACGCCATCGTATCAACAGAATCAATTTCTCCAACGTCCTTCTATCAGTTACGGAATTTTGGGATATCATTTTGTTACGATAAGGCATCACTTATGATGCCCAATTCTATCCTCCTCACGGATGCATTTCCAGTTTTCAGTATTGGGCGTGGTGAGGTTGCACATAGACCGATGGTTATAGCAATTGATGATTCTAATTATCCTGGTATGTTTAGCAAGGTCAAGGATAATGACGGATATTCTATTTATCAAACAGGGCGAACCATCTATCTGTCTCCTTTATCGTGTGAGTTCTTCTTTTATAGCGAGGGAGACAAACGAGCAACTCTATGTAAAGCTGAGTCGATAATTGAATCTAAATATTGCCTGTATGATGTCTTAGGCGCGATAAAGGTGTTTGATGGCAGGAACTCTTATATCAAACTCGGGCCAGATGCTTTTAAGCAAATTAACGATTTCGCAGTACCGGATTCCTCATCGATAAAAGAAGACATTGTTATCAATAAAGCTAAAGGGTTCATTGTTTCGTATATGATAGGCGCAAGTCTATCTGTGACGAAAGAATCAGCACGTCTTCAACGTTTGATTAAAGACTTAAAGAATGGTATTTATTCAATGGGGACGAATGAGCGTAGCCCAGTTTCATCTAAAGAATCCATTTTCGCTCTTGCTCAAGAAGCCAATGCCATCTCAAAGAACCTGGACATTAAAAAGGAGAAAGCAGATTGTCGAGTCCGCGAATATCTTGATTCCGTTCAGGCATCCTCTATGTTAAAGAACTCATCCAACGAAGAGATAGTATCTTTCCTTAAAGCCATCGATTTGTACAAGTGTTTGTTCGATCGTATTAATCCGCGATTTAAGGAAAACGACATTCTTTCACTTGTTAGACAGGCTATGTCTACAAAAGATGATGCTGATCAAGATACAATCCTTAATCATCTACAATCTTACGCAGATTCGATAACACAGAGGGCTGATACCACACCAGTCATTTCTGACTTGTTTATTCTCGGTATTGATCGTAATGTTCTCGAGTGCAATGATGTCAAATTGAATGATGATTCGCGCAGGAAAGTTGAAATCATGTTTAACTTGTTTAGCGGTTATGGATACAAAGCAAATGACATCCGTGCTAATCGCATTGACTACATCTATGACGCAGGCAGCGCATTCTTCCCAGAAAAAAACGCAAAAAACCAAGCAGAAAGAGACTATATCAATGCGATGTTAGACAATCTGGAACATGCCTCAAGTTTTGACATCCATTCCACATCTTCTGAAGCATTAATGGGACTCGCTATCTTTATGCGGACTCCGGACTCTGACATTGATAAAATGGTGAGTTTCCTAGTGTCAAATGAGATTAATGACCCTAGAATCGCCTTCGGTCTATGGGGTATTTTTTATGGTTATTCTAACATTCCGCAAGTTTACTTCAATGCGTTTGCTTCTTCTCTCCCTAAAAAAGAAGACAAAGTGGCATTTTCGGCTCAATTGTATCAGCTGCTTTTTTCTAAGACTCCAATATCTCATTCTGAAGTGGATACTTCTGCTGCTACTCCGACTGCTAAAAAGGGCAAAAAAGGCCTCTTTGGCAAAATTGCTGAAAATATTGGATTCGGACATTCTAATCAAGATGACGATACGGTCATCCGTGATGGAAATGATTCCATTCAAACGGAGCAATTGGTCAATCCAACTATCACAAATTCACCATCAATCGATCTTCCACAAGATGGGTTGACAAATTTAAGCACGAATGAAGATATGCCGGATTTTAACGATGACCAAGAGCTCATAGCCCATATGAACGAACATCAAAACAATATCGATAAGGAGGAAGCCATAGGTCATCCTTATACTGAGCTATGGAATAATATCATTCACATTATAGAAGATGAAGCGCCAAAGAAGAAGGAAATTTTGGAATATAAGAATACTTACCCTGCAGCAATCGATAGAGTGTTTAACAACAACGAAACGCTCATAAAAATACGTAACGGTATAGATGCTATCCCTGCATCCTGTGCGATTAGTGCTTGGAATAAGGCAAAGGCCAAAATCCGGAAAGCTATAAAACAAAAAGAGGATGATGAGTCTAGTATGTTCCAGACAGCGAATCCTTCTGTAATTGAAAGTTTGCAATGTGCTAAAACACTTAGCCCTGATGTCATCAAAAGACTAAATGAAAATTGGGCTTACACTGCCACAGAAAAGGATATTAAAGGGCACATCCGCTATTTCATAGCATTATCCAAAAAAGAAGGACGTGGAGGACTTAAATACTCTAAAACTTTGACGGGAATCTTTGTTGATCCTCTCGCAGGACAAATAGAGAAAGAGTTATATAGGCATTTTGGAATCCAGGATTGAAATACATCGCGATAATGGAGAGGTTGTCGAGGGAGTGGCTCCGGTTATTATTTCCGCCAGCCGCTCCACCGACATCCCAGCCTTTTACGCAGACTGGTTTATGAACCGCCTGCGTGCTGGCTATTGCGTATGGTATAACCCATTCAATCAGAAACCGATGTGCATATCCTTCGCCAAGACGAAGGTCATCGTTTTCTGGACAAAGAACCCGGAACCGATGCTGAAGTATCTTCCGGAATTGGATCGGATGGGCGTTCACTACTATTTTCAGGTCACCCTGAACGACTATGTAGTTGAAGGTTTTGAGCCAAATGTCGGTTCCGTTTCTCAACGCGTTGATGTGTTTAAGCGGCTCTCTACTACTATCGGCAAAAATAGGGTCATCTGGAGATTTGATCCGCTTATCGTTACGCCAAACCTAACGGCCAGACAACTGTTGACAAAGGTTTACCACGTTGGAAATCAGTTGAAAGGATATACGGACAAATTGGTGTTCAGTTTTATCGATGTTAAAGCATACAGAAAAGTCCAGAATAATCTCGTTAAGGAAACCACCTTCTATACGCGTGAGACAGTTGAATCTGCCGAGCCGTCCGGAAGCTATCTAACTGAGTTGGTGGATGGGCTTGCAAAACTTCGAGATCACTGGAAAGAAGGAGGTTGGAATCTTACGCTCGCCACCTGCGGAGAAAGCATTGACTTGGCCAAATACGGCATTGAGCATAATCGCTGCATAGATGGTGACTTGATGGAGGAGCTCTTTTCAGATGACAAGGAGCTGGTTTACTATCTGCATACCGGGAAACTTCCAGAACCAGACTTGTTTGGTGGCATCCCAGAGATTCCACAAGATAAGAAAAACCTCAAGGATAAAGGCCAGCGAAAGGTCTGTGGCTGTATGATAAGCAAGGATATCGGGATGTACAATACTTGCCGTCATTTCTGTGTCTACTGCTATGCCAATACAAGCAGGGACGTAGTGCTGAAGAATTTTAGGCAGCACTCAGACAACGCCGAGAGTTTGTATTAAAAACATCGGTGTAAGAAATTGTCTTGACGGCGTATCTATAATCAAAAATAATTTATGAAAAAGAGTATTCTCTCATATTCTCTTGGCTTTTTTGCCGCTCTCCTTTTCTTCTCCATTAACACATATGCACAAAGCAGAGTCATAACAGGTTCGGTCGAAGATGCTTCAACATCTCTTCCGCTGGCCGGAGTGGCAATCTGCACCCATTCTGGGGATACGGGCGTAGTAAGTGATGCCGATGGGACCTTTTCTATGAGTGTAAAGAAGAATGCCTCGACTATTATCCTTTCCCTCATAGGGTACGAAACACTTTCATTGAATGTTTCGGAAGCCGATAATGTCGGTCTTGTCAAGATGCAACCAGAAAACTACCTGCTGAAAGATGCCCTAGTCGTCAGTCAGATTGCCCTTCCTCGCAAAACACCTATTGCCGTTAGTGCAGTTACCACATCCATTATCAACGAAAACATTGGTAATCAAGAACTCGTTGAACTCCTCAAACATACTCCGGGAGTTCACGCAAATCGTCAGGGAGGAGGTTGGGCTGATTCTGAAATCTATATGAGGGGATTCGACAATAGCAACATCGCCGTTATGATAAATGGCATCCCGGTGAATGATCCTGAGAATGGGGTGGTCTATTGGTCTAATTGGGCGAGCCTTGCTGATGTGGCTTCGGTTATCCAGTCTCAAAGGGGAATCGGTTCTGGAAAGGTTGCATCTCCCTCTGTCGGCGGTACAATCAATATAATCACTAAGGGGATAGAAACAACCCCTGGTGGTTTTGTTAATTATGGCTTGGGGAATGATGGATTCCAGAAACTTGGATTTTCCGTAAGCACTGGCCTTATGAAAAATAATTGGTCTCTTACTCTTCAAGGTGGCCACTCATCTGGCAATGGCTATTTTGACGGTGGAGATTTTAAGGTTTCCAATTTCTTCGTTAACATCTCAAAACGTCTGAATGACTCTCATCAAATCAGTTTTACTGCATTCGGATCATTGCAAGAACACTACTCCCGTAAGGATGCCCTAACTAAGTCGGAATGGGAAAGAGTTCGCTCTCTATACAAGGTCAACGGAGATTGGACAAGATACAATCCCGAGCTCGGATACAATAGCAGCGGACAAAGGCGTTCTCAGGGCTTCGAGCATTTCACCAACGCGATGGCCTTCCTCAGCCACATATGGCAGATTAACCGGGAGTCAAGTTTAAGCACCAGCTTATATTATTCTTTAGGCAAAGGCTACTCGCACTCTGGCCTTGCCGATGAGGACACCTACTCCGAATATGATTGGTACAGCGCCGATTACGGCAAGTTAAGCACTCAATTTCGAGCCGTAGATGGCACGTTTGACTATGCAAAAATTGAAAGTATCAATGCCGCTTCCGATCGAGGCTCTCTACTCGTTATGTCCAATACGGTAGGCCATTACGGGACTTATGGTTTAGTGTCCACGTACAAACTGGATTTCTTAAACTATCACTTAATGGCAGGATTGGACATCCGTTCATATAAAGCTCTTCATCAGAACACGTTGGATGATCTTCTTGGAGGGACATACTATATCGACCCGGGACGAAGCGATGTCTCAAGCGAAAACAATCCGCTTGCAACAGATGACTGGAAACAAGCCCATCTCGGAATTGGAGACATCTTATATCGTGATTATGATTCTCACATTGTTCAGGAGGGAGGATTTGCACAACTGGAATATGTCGGGGGCCAGTTCAGTATTTTCGCCGCCGGAGCGCTCAATAACTCCCAATTCTGGAGATATGACAGATTCTATTACTCTGAAGACAATGCCAAATCCGGCGTTGCGACATTCTGGGGAGGACATATAAAGGCCGGAGCCAACTACAACATTAATGATAGACATAATATCTATGCCAACATAGGATATGTTTTCCGGGCACCAAAGTTCAAAGGTGGCGTTTTTATGTCAGCCACATCATCCCACAAAATCAATGAACGGGCGGCAAATGAGAAAGCCGCTTCAGCTGAATTGGGCTATGGTTTTCACAATGATTTTGTTGATTTGTCTGTCAATGGCTACTTCATTGAATGGATAGATAAGGCAATGGCCAAGAGAGGGAAATTGAATGGTCAGTATTATCTGAATATGACGGGAGTTAATTCTCGTCATATGGGAGTTGAAGTTGAATTCACCTCGCATCCTTCTCGCTGGATAGAAATCTCTGGAATGCTTTCTGTCGGTGACTGGAGATGGGATAGCGATAAGGTAAAGGGGTACGCTTATAATCTTTCTGGTCAAGCTATCACTGTAGATGGCAGTACTACCACGCCGGGTGCAGAAGATCACGCGTGGGCACTCATCAATATGAAAGGTATCCATGTCGGAGGCTCTGCACAGACAACTGCTTCTGTTGACGCTTTGTTCAAGCCTTTCAAAGGATTCAAGATTGGCGGTGGCTACACTTTCTTTGATAGGAACTATGCCTACTATTCGCTATCCGGCAATGACTTGTCCATTGGGAAAGAGGTCTATGTAAGCGAACCCTGGAAGGCACCAAGTGGTGGTTCGCTTGACGCAAGAGCAAGCTATACATTCAAAATCGCAGGGATGAAAGCATCGCTGTCTGGACAGGTGAACAACATTCTTGATAGTCATTATGTTGAAAAGGCCTGGAATCCGGCCAATGTGTCAACTTCTACAGAAGAAGTGAATTCTAATGATGTCTATATGTTCTATTCTCTGGGGCGGATGTGGAGTATCAAGTTTCAGCTAAACTTTTGAGTGCCATGGCAAAGAATGGTGGGATGAATTATCTGGGGCTGATTGGCCGCTTCTTCCCTAAATACAAGGGCAGTATTGGCCTTAATATCCTTTTCATAGCATTAAGTTCTTTATTCAGCATCGTAGGGTTTTCGGCGGTCATCCCTATCATCAATATGCTTTTCGGCGTATCTGATGAGATGATTCAAGTAATGAATAGCCCAGCCGGTACATCATTACAGGACCTTTTCGACTTCATCAAGAATAACACTCTCTATTATCTGCAAGATATCTCACTTAAATACGGAACAGGGTATGGTCTGATGATTATTGCTCTATTCATCATTGTATCTTCTTTGCTTAGTAATGGATTTTCTTACTTGGCGGAGTTCTTCAGGATTCCAATGCGTGTCGGGATTCTCAAAGACCTGCGAAAAGAACTATATGACAAAATCCTCAATTTCCCGGCAGACCTTCTCAGCAAGGATAACAGAGGAGATCTTGTTTCAAGAACAACCAACGACATATTGGAGGTTGAATGGTGTGTGAACAACACATTGGATTTGTTGATAGAGCATCCGATTCCCATAATAATCTATCTTGTCACTCTCTTCTCAATCTCGCCAAAGCTGACGCTATTTGCGTTGGCACTTTTACTCATTTGTGCCTTTATTGTAATTATCCTCGGGCGGTCTCTTAAATATCTGGCGCACAAGGGCCAAGGAGGAAGAGGTAAAATTCTGTCGCAATACGAAGAAACGATAGGCGGTCTGACTGTAATTCACTCATTCAATGCAGAGAAACAAGCTGCCGAAAGATTTGAGCAGATAAACGAAGAGAATAGACGTACATTCAGGAAACTTAATCGAGTTTTAGCTCTCTCGACACCGGTTACCAAATTTACCGTATCAACTGTATTGGCCGTCCTCCTCTGGTTCGGTGGGAATAGAATTCTATTGGGCGAAGCAAATTTGTCTGGTGCCGAGTTTGTATATTTCTTATTGATATTTCATTCCATCATCACTCCTGTAAGGGGAATTGCAAAAGCCTCCTATAGTATAAGGCAGCAGATTGCCTCTTTGGAAAGAATCAATAAGGTACTCAATATGACGGACAATCAAAGCTGCTCTGCTAAAGCATATAGTTCACCTCTAAAAGTCAAAACAGATGTGCCTGCAATAGAATTTTCTCGTGTCTCATATTCATACGATGAGAACACTCCTGTCCTTAACGATTTGTCTTTCGTATTGGAACAAGGAAGAAGTCTTGCAGTCATTGGCAGTGTCGGGGCAGGAAAAACTACAACGGCTGGACTATCAATCAAATTATTTTATCCAGACAAAGGAACTATCAAGATTTTTGGAAGAGATATCTCTGAAGTATCTGCTGAGTCCATCCGGGAGCTCATTGGTTTTGTGCCACAAGATGCTATCCTATTCAACGACACTATTTTCAATAATATCGCTCTTGGCTATGATAATCCCACTGCACACGAAGTCGAAGCAGCAGCCAAGAAAGCAGGAATTCACGATTATATTGTTTCCTTGCCTCAAGGGTACGACACCGTAGTAGGAGACAGAGGTTCCCGTCTCTCTGGCGGTCAGAAACAACAGATGGCGTTAGCCCGGGCATTCTTAAAGGATGCTCCAATCCTTATTCTTGATGAAGCTACATCATCTTTAGATCCCAAAACGGCCGCGACTATAATGAACGCCATTAAAGAACTTATGCAATCGCGTTCCACGCTACTGATAACACATGACGAGAAAATTGCGGCTATGGCCGACTCCAAGATAACTCTATCTTGACAAATGAGAATTCTCCATCTTTCAGACTTGCATATTTGCTCATCAGCGGATGCCATAATTCATGGCGTTAATCCGTATGAAAACTTACAACGAGCCATAAACAAGATAAAAGCGATTGAACAGGAAATAGATCTGTGTGTGATTACTGGAGATATCTCAAATGATGGTACTGAGGAATCGTACGAATTGGCTGACATGGCTTTATCTATTCTGCCATTCCCCATATATGTTACGAATGGGAATCATGATAGTTATCGCAACTTAATTCGAAATAGTCATAAAAAATTATGGTTTCAGCGACAGGTAACAATCCATGGGATTGATTTCTTATTCCTTAATTCCGTGGGGATTTCAGACGATGGAAGCAATCGGTCAAGAGGCAGCCTAAGCAATGATGAACTCAAACAAGTAATGATAACCTTAGGGCAAAATCATCCCACGATCATTCTAATGCACCATCCAGCAATAGAAACCGGGAGTTGGCTTGATAGGAGAATCCTTGAGAATAGACAATCATTTATCAATATCGTGGCCTCTTCCCACAAAGTGATTGCCGTGTTGTCTGGCCACAACCACTACTCTTCGAATAAGCCCATAGGGAGTTGTTTATATTGCACGGCACCGTCAATTAGCACATCTTTTGACAAAAGCCTTGAGCCATTTGTGGAAGCCTTCAATCCTGGATTCAACATCCTGAAAATAACAGATGAAAATCGTTGTTATGTTGAAAACGTGGAAATCTAAAATTTAAACAACTCCAACTGCTTCACAGATTCAGGAGCATACTCACATAGCACATCTTTCATCTTAGAGATAATATCGAGAAGCTCATTTTTGTCCGACTGTAGCCGATCTATCATTATCTCCTGCCTCTTAATCGTATCTTTCATTTTCAGAGCTTGGATTACGATATCGGTGATAATATTATCATTTACATCCTTATTCATAATACATTGCGTTATAGTTACATTAATATATACACATGGAATTGGGATTCTTACATAGACTTACAACAAGGAGGATAAACAAAAAGCCGTTGAACTCCATCTGGAATCCAACGGCTTTATGCGTTGCGGATAGATTATTTGTAAAGACTCTTTACATATCGAAGTATCTTCTGACGTAGTCGCGACTTGCAAGTATCAATGTTGCCACCGGTCTTGTGTGTGATCTCCATCATCTCTTCCTTCGATAAACCATCCTTCATCATATCAAGCAATAGTTTTTCGCTATCATTAAGCGTTGAGAGGAAGCCGGTAAGCTGCACCAGCCTTTCATTCGATTCAGACATTTCCTCCTCACTGAAAGGCTTCAGAGCTGAGATGTCTTCGAAATCCATTCCCTCGACAGCGTCAAAACACGTCTTGGCACTTATTATCTTCTTCAGTTTTTTAGATTCACTGATAGTATAATTTCGAGCTACGACACAAACCCATGACTTAAAAGGAGTTCCATATTCGGGATTGTATGATGAACTTCTGTTCAAGATATGCAGACTTGCGCCCTGAACGAAATCGTCAACATCAATATACCCCCTTTTAACCCAAGAACTGGCGTTCTTCATTAAAGTAAACCTCACAGTATCTGAAATAGACTTTATGATGTCTGGGTCAAACAGCGAAAGATTCCTGCCGATTGATGAATCGCTTGAAGGTGAAAAGTTCTGGGACATAGCGCGTGAAAGATAGAGGGTTGATGGAATAATGGCAGTTGCCTGCCATCCGCCTGAAAAAAAGTCGGTTTAGCGACTCCGTCTAACACTCAACCGTGTTCAGAACTATATTTCAAAGAACTTATCGCCTACTCAGCCACGCAACAATATACTTCCTAATTCAAGATTCTTACAATGAAAATGAAATAAAGAACTAATTATTCGTCCCGAAACAATGGAGCAATCGCAAAGTTAAATAAAAATCAATAAAATAGAGCAAAGAATATTCTCGGAAACGCCCGGCAAGACATCCGTCATCTGCGATGCCGGAAGACTTGCCCTATGGGCAGAGAGGAACTGGAAGATTGCTACACTCCGCTGCGCTGCGTGCGGCAAACCTCCAGCCTTTCATAAGTTCGCTGTCGCTCACAAACTCGCTCCGCTCGAATACTTCAAAGCGGTGT
>CAVCDF010000185.1:0-15148 GCA_963600795.1 Anaerotignum sp.
CACTTTATATCCCCAAAACCATCTTTCGTTAAAAGAGCCATAGGAAAAATCAGAAGAGAAGGATTCGTGAATGCTGTAAGAAATTACTGGGGCAAATGAAAGGTAGTGCCATTGCCAAAGGAGCAATAATCTCCTACATATCGATATTCCTCAATATTGTAATATCCTTGGTGTACACACCTTGGATGATTCGCAAGATAGGGGTATCCGATTATGGCCTGTATAGCCTCGTTGGAGCGTTTTTAGGATACTTTCTTTTGGATTTTGGCCTGTCAGGGACAATTACGCGCTTTGTCGCGAAGTACCGGGCTGAAGGAAGAGAGGATAAGGTTGCCAATATGCTGGGATTGACAGCAAAGGTTTATGTCGTTTTCGATGTTGTCATATTCCTTGTGCTGACTGTCCTGTATTTCTTTCTGACTGATATTTTTGGGAAAGGACTCACACCGGAAGAGATAGAAAAACTTAAAGTTCTTTATTGCATATCAGGAACTTTCAGTATTCTTTCATTCTTGTTTAAGCCGGTAAGCGGGGCGATGATGGCCTATGAGTATTTTGTCGAGAATAAAACGATAGATTTACTGGTCAGAGTCGGAACGGTATTGCTGGTCGTAGTAGTCCTGCTATTAAATGGTAATGTTTATCATTTGGTATTTATTACAGGTTTTGTTGGATTTGCGGCTGCCCTACTCAGATATGGCATTCTTATCAAGAAATCAGGCCTGAAGATTAACTGGAAATACTTTGAGAAATGCGAATTAATAGGCTTATTTTCATTTTCAATATGGGTCCTGCTGGTACAACTGGCACAAATGTTTCGCCTGAGCTTAATACCTACAATTCTTGGAATATTTAACAACACAACAGAAATCTCCGTCTTCTCGGTCGGCAGAAATCTGGAAGGAATGGTCTACACCATATCAGCGGCTTTGAATGGACTGTTTCTGCCTAAGGTGTCAAGGATGGTTCAAACGGGTGATCGCCAAGGTATAATGGATTTGATGATTAGAGTCGGGAGAATACAGTTGTATATTATTTTGCTGATTTTCTCTGGATTCTGGGTGTTTGGAGAGTCGTTTATAAATCTTTGGGTTGGTGAGACTTTTCACGATTCATATTATGTCTTCCTGCTCTTGGTTTTCGTAAACATACTATCACTTACCTTGCAGATAGGTATGGACTTGGTTTATGCCGAGAACAAGATTAAATATACGGCGGTACGTGTTCTGATCAGTTCACTTATTGGGCTTGTCTTGTCTATTATTGCAGCCCCTAAATATGGAGCCATCGGCTGTGCGGCTGCAACGGGCATCGCTTTGGTTTTAACCCAGATACTTTATGTTGATTTCTATCAAAGAAAAATGGGACTTGATATGTCGGCTTTTTTCAAAAAATGTCATTTAAAGATAGTTCCATTGATAACTGTTTATGCATTAATTGGTTTCGCGGTCAGTCGAGCTCTGCCGATTCATAGTTGGAGTACTCTGTTACTTTCCATCGCCGGGTATACCATTGGTTTCTGCTTAATAGCGTGGTTATTCTTGGCTAATGATTACGAAAAAAACTTAGTGTTGGGATTTATTAACAAAAAGACAGATGAAAAGCAAAATTAAGGTATTGATTATTTGTTCTTTCTCCAACGAGTTGGTGCGAAAGCATCTCCCGTTGGACAATAGAAAGATGTATAATAAAGTTCGCAGATTATTGGGCTTGCCAGTTTCCGGTGGTGGATATGCAGACGTTGCTTCGTGGGACACGAACCTGATAGACAACCTCTCTAAAAGGGAGGACATCGACCTGTATGTGATATCGGCTCATACTGGTATGAAAAAAGCTCAAGTGCATTTTGTTGAGAATAATGTAAAATATTGGTTTGTCCGTTGTGAGGTGGCGACAATGATGAAGCACATAATCAAAAGCCCTGCTTTATGGCATAAATTAAACCCACTGCGTCCGAGAGTGCGGCGCATTGCATATAAGGTTAAACCTGATGTGATTGCATTGATGGGTGCGGAGAATCCTCATTATTCAGGGACGGCTATTGGGCTGGAGAAGGATTTCCCTGTCATTGTGAAGGCCCAGACCATTTATAACAATCCCAATCGAAGGCAAGTATCTGGTACATTCGATGAAATTAATGCATATGTGGAGAAGCTTATCTTCGACCATATGAAGTACTTCTCCGTAACCACGAAGATGCATTGTGAAATGTTCCGCAAATTCAATCCTGACGCCTTTAATTTCAAGTGGTCTTTTGCTACTACCTTCCCTGATGTAAAACCTATGGCAAAAGAGTATGACTTTGTGAATTATGCAATGCAGATGTCATCTCAAAAAGGATATCACGATGCGCTAAGGGCATTAGCTATAGTTCGAGAACAGTATCCAGAAGTGAGAATGAATCTTGTCGGAGGAGGATCAAAAGATATGGTAGATGCGGTTAGAGAACTCATCGATGAGCTTCAATTGCAAAATAATGTGGAACTTACCCCCCTATTCCCCAAGCAGGCAGATATGTTTCAGCACATTCAGAAGGCACGATTTGCCCTCCTTCCTTGCAAACTGGACTATGTATCTAGTACAATTTGCCAGGCAATGCATTATGAACTGCCTGTAATTTGTTACAGAACAGAGGGAACTGTTCGCCTGAATGAGGGGGTGGAGAAAGTCCTTATCGCAGCGAATGGTGATTATAAAGATCTTGCCGTGCAGATGCTCCGGTTTATGAAAGAACCTGATACTGTGGAACGTTTACGTAAGGCCGCAAAGGCGTATTCAGATGAAATTAACGACAATGAAAAAATAACGGAACAGATAGTCGCAGATTTTAAAGCAGTAATTAATAACTTTAAGAATGGCTCAGATATCCCGTCAGAGCTTTTATATGATTGACAATGAAAAAGAAATCTATATCTATAGATGAATTGCTTCGTTTTCTGAGTGACGCGGTAGTCTCTGTTGATGGTGCATATGAAGGAGTTTTCATCGATAATCTGGCAGATGTAGCTCATGTGACAGAGACTACGCTTGATTGGGTTAATGCATCGAATCCTCAGAAACAGAACATCGCTGAACAGAGTAAAGCAAAGGTGATGATAGTGGATACAACCTTGGCTCCAGTCCCGGGCAAGGTGTTGATTCACGTGGAGAATCCCAAACGAGCTTTAGCTCAGGTAGGGAATCATTTCTTTGTAGAGAAACCAAGCCCCGGTATACATCCGACGGCAGTTATCGACCCTGAGGCCGTGATAGGTGAAGGCGTGCATATTGGGCCATATACTGTAGTGGGTAAATCTACTATTGGCAGCGGATGCTGCCTTGACAGCAATGTTCGCGTTTACGACAATGTGATTATGGGCTGCAATTGTGATGTCAAGGCTGGCGCTGTGCTTGGTGGGGCTGGGTTCGGCTTCGAGAAAGACGAAGATGGGAATAAGTTCCGTTTCCCTCAACTCGGGCGTCTAATAATCGGAGATGATGTTGAGGTTGGAGCGAATACCTGTATTGATCGCGGAGCGCTGTCTGACACTGTGATTGGTGACCATACCAAGATTAATAACCTGTGCCATATCGCACACAATAACCGGATAGGTAAGAATGTGGCGGTAACAGGATGCGTCAACATTTCCGGTTCGAATATCATAGATGATAATGTATGGATAGCTCCAAATGCAAGCATACGGGGCTTTGTTCATCTGGGAGAAGGGTGTACTGTCGGTATGGGAGCAGTAGTCACGAAGGATATTCCCGCAGGTGAGGTCTGGGTTGGGAATCCTGCACGGAAAATGGAAAAGAA
This sequence comes from Anaerotignum sp., assembly GCA_963600795.1. GTDB lineage: Bacteria > Bacteroidota > Bacteroidia > Bacteroidales > UBA932 > Cryptobacteroides. The sequence goes on from CAVCDF010000185.1 coordinate 3,797, forward strand.
ATAAAGGAATAATATGCATATCAATCTGATTCTTATCCCGCTAATTATTGTCATTGGACTTTGGTTAGGAACGCACGATACCCTGCGGAGTAGAAAGGCTTATATCATCTTCTGCATAGCTATTCTGGCGTTTGTGGCGGCTATGAGAAGCCCAGAATATATGACTAGAGCCTATAGTATAGACACCCTTAACTATAAGTGGTCTTTCGAGAATGCTTTCCATATGGGATGGGATGACTTTTGGAATCTTATCAAGCAACGCTATATCGAAGGAGGGAGTGAGACGGATATAGGATTTATGGGATTTCAGAAACTCATAGGTCTTGTTACTCACGACTTTCACATTTATTCTTTACTTGCAGACTTAATTTTCTTTGTGCCCTTTGGAATAATTCTGTACAGATATACGACAAGCATGAAGCAACTGATTTTCGCTTTTGTCTTTTATGTTTCGCTGATACAGATATATTTCTTCGGCGGTGCACGCCAGATTTTTGCGATGGGGTTCGATTTGATGGCTTTGTTGGCAATCCTGGATAGACGGAAGGCGCTGACAGTGGTGCTATTTGTCATCGGAGTCTCTCTTCACTTCTCTTCAATTCTCTTTGCAGTTCCGTTGCTGATGATATGGTTTGGCATTAGCCCGAAACTATTGAAAGTGATGCATATTGTATGTTTTGTTTTATTCCCTATCGTTTTGCTTATCCCTAATCAAATCATTGTGTTCTTAGGAAATGCAGTTGGCATGGAGAAATATGCAGCATATGGTGAAGGCGCTATTCAAGGCGGTGCGACAACATTTATCATACTGATAGAGTTGCTGTCGCTGTTCTGTCTAATCGCAATCAAGAAAGACCATCTGGCGGCAAATACAACTATTCGGAATTTTTATGTAATGGCTCCGCTTATCACCATTTTTGCCCCGCTTATTAGGTCCAATGGCTCTATGACACGAATAGCTTTGTACTATTATCTCTTTCTTGTTTTGCTGGTGCCATACGCCTTGGATTGTATGTTTATCAAGAAAGACAGATCCCTTGCTTATGTGGTAGCCATTGGAGCGCTGTCTTATCTGACACTGTCCGGTGGGGGTATCAGCTATTATTTCTTCTGGCAATATTAACGGGAGCTATAAGATATTAAGCATAGCTATACACAATGACAATACTTCGAGGGAAACCACGCGGTCATTTTCAGAACTTACCCTATGTCTCACAGTGATAGCACGAATATAGAAAGACTTATGAATAATAAAAAACGAGTCTTAGTTACAACCGTAGATGCCTGGAGCCGTAAGGTTGGCGCGGATACTATGTCTTCGCTGATGTCTCAGTATGGGGCCGAGAATGTGGCTTCGTTAAATATCCGGGCCACGAAGTCAGATTCAAGGTCGGCTTCACGCTATTTCCACATAATGGAAGGTCGAGTGATGAAAAGTGTCTTTAAAAGAGGAGTTGTAACGGGGGAAGAATATAGTCCAACTGATGATGATCCCGTTTCGAGTGATGAAACTTCCGAGCAGGCACGTTATAGTAATTTCAAAAAACACAGATGGGGGATTTTTCTGTTTTGCCGTGAAATGGTATGGAAATTGGGAAAGTGGAAATCCCCCGAACTGAATGCCTTTCTGGATGATTTTAAACCTGAAGTTTTAGTTTGCCCAATTGAGGGGTACATCCACTTCAATGAACTTAACCTATACATAATTGAGAGGTGTAAGCCAAAAGTCATAGGCTTTCTTTGGGATGATAATTTTACCTATAAGCAGAGCCGAGGGCCGCTTAATCACCTCAAGAGAACGTGGCTCCGTAAAAGCGTGAAGCGTCTCGTTAGGCAGTGCCAGACCATTTTCTGTCTGTCGCCCAAGATGAAAGAAGAGTGCGATAAGGAATTTGGTGTAGAGAGCCGGTTGCTGACAAAGCCTATTTTTAATCAAGGCCCATTTGTCCCTTATAAGGTGGTACAACCAATCAAAATGCTTTATACCGGCAACCTGTATGTCGGTCGCGACAAGACTATTATGGCGATAGCTGATGCGCTGCGAGTTGTGAGCAAGGATGGGGTAAAGGTGGTATTGGACATATACACGAAATCTGAGTTGGCTGAAAAAGATAGGAAGCGAGTGGAGATTCCCGGTGTCTGCCGTTTGCACAAGCCAATTCCTCAGGATGAAGTGTTTAGTTTGCAGTCCCGTTCTGATGTTTTGCTGTTCGTGGAATCATTGGACAGAAAAAAGAATCAGGCCGCTCGATTGAGTTTCTCCACGAAAATTACAGACTATTTTCGTGCTGGGAAATGTATTTGGACGGTCGGAAGTCCTACACTTGGCCCTGTGGACTATATGTTACGAATGGATGCCTCTATAGTCAGTACCGATTCTGCGTCCATTTTAGAGGCTCTTACCCGGATGATAAACACTCCGGAAGTTATCGAAGAATATGCCCGTAAAGGGTATGACTGCGGCGTTAAAAATCACAATGGCGAAGTCATTCTGCAGACGCTGTACGATGAGATTAATAGCCTCTAAGTTTCTTCAATCATTATGGCCCCCGGTGACATTCAGAACATACTGCTGACAATCTTGACTATCCGCAAAATAGCCTCAGAAACTTGATAATAAGGAATAACGATACAACAAAATACCACAATCATTGGTATGTATGAGAATTATTATTCCACCCGTGTTCTGACTAAATCTCGTATGGCTATCAAGAGATAGAATGCTTGATTAACAAAGAATTATTCTTCTAATACCGATAGAAAACGATGTCATCAACTAAACTCAAACTCATCCGCTCGGCGACTGTTTCAGGTTCGCTGAAATCTTTCCTTGACGGCTCGATTGAGACAATGAAGGAAAGATTCAAACTGGTGCTGTTATCATCACCGGGAGAGGGGTTGGATTGTCTTCACAATCAATATGAAGTGAAGACAATAGGAGTGCCGATGGAACGCAGAATGGCTCCTCTGAAGGACTTGAAATCGTTGTTTCAACTTATCAGAGTATTTCGTCGCGAGAAGCCTTACATCATCCATTCTATGACTCCGAAAGCGGGGCTTCTCTGTATGATGGCAGCGTGGTGGACGCGCGTGCCGAGGCGAGTGCATACATTCACTGGTCTTGTTTGGCCTACGGCCAATGGCTTCACGCGAAAAGTTCTAATGTTTACGGACTGGCTGACCTGCTCATTTGCGACTCACGTTATTCCGGAAGGTCAGGGAGTGATGAATGATTTGCAGACACATATAACAAGAAAGCCGATGAAGGTTCTGGGCTATGGCAATGTCCGGGGCGTGAATATGGATTACTGGAGTCGGGAGAATATTAACGCTGAGTTGTATTCACAAATCAGGGATAATCAGAAGTTCACTTTTCTTTTTGTCGGCAGGATAGTCCGCGATAAAGGAATCAATGAACTTGTGGAAGCTTTTATGCGAGCCCGCGCAAAACACGATGTTAGGCTGATTCTTGTCGGCAATTACGAGGATTCCCTCGACCCGATTTCTGATGAGGCAAGGAAGCATCTACACGAATGCCCTGACATCCAATATGCTGGAAGGCAGAGCGGCAAAGACCTGATAACATATTATGCCGCTTCAGATTGCTTTGCATTCCCAAGTTACCGTGAGGGTTTCCCGAATACTGTTCTAGAAGCCGGGGCACTTGGTTTGCCGTCTATAGTTACAGACATAAACGGCAGCCGAGAAATTATTGAAGACGGCAAGAACGGCATCATAATCCCTTCAAAGGATGTTGACTCCCTTGAAAAGGCAATGGAAAGAATGATAACAGATGAGAAGATGAGAACTTCGATGGCTTCCTGCGCCCGAGAGATGATCTCCTCCCGCTTTGACCAGACCTTTGTTCGCCAGTGCCTGATGGACTTTTATGATGAAATCTGTTAGTATTATTCTCTGATATGGCAACATCGAAAGCATTGAATGATGGCGTGAAAAAAGCCATAAAGAGAGAAAGAGAGCGGGTGAAAAAGTCGAGGATTTCAGATCCAGTTCATAAACACCACATGAGGGATTATCCTGCAGTAGTGGTGGCGTGTGGTTGTAAGCAGAGGGAGCAAATTTTCACAGGGACTTCAAAATCCACGATAGGATACGAATATGTGCCTATGTTGAAAAATGAATTGGAAAAACTGGCCCCAATTGGGCAAAAGAGAAGCGGTTGTAATAACACTGTAGGCGCTTGCGCTGAGCCTCATGCTGCTGATTTGGTTTTCCGTGATTATCCTATATGTGATATGTCGGACCTCCAATTTAGTGAAGCGTATCGTCCGAGGACCGGGCAACGTATTCCCTACTGCAAAAATTGTAAAGATGTTTTCCACGAGGTGCTATGAAATACAGAATTGATTATCAGGGAACTCATGATATTGATTGGTTCTTTCAGCTCGATGGGAAAGTATACCACGCGGCCTCCAATGGCGGTAAATTGCCAGATAAAATAGATAGTACAACGAATAGAAAATTACAACTTGCGACAGAATCTTTGAAGGAGATATACGAGGTTAAAGTGGCTGACGATGTTCAGGCTGATTTGGAATCTTATGGTGAAATCGGCTCTTTCAAATCTTACGCGGCTAAAGGCTTCATTTCTTTAGATTGTAGAATAGATTATCCAGAAGATCCGCATTATCATACCATCGCATTTCCAAAAAATGGCGAAACAATTAAGGATAAGTATATTCTGGGTCTTTTACCGGAACTATCTGAAACAGATATAACTATAGATTGATAGCGGTAAGCGGCGTTGGCCTCTGGCCGCAGGTCTCGACAGGCTAAACCACCGCAGTAGTGCGGGCGTCTCAAATAGTTCAATGATTGCTATGGGACCTCGACAGGATATGGGACCGCATAGAGAGAATATGTGAGTTGCCGCGTGCGAAACTTAAAAGAATAAAATTAAAACTATGAAAGAGAAATGTGGACGGAAATAATTGGGGACTTTTGAAATAAACTAGCCTGGAAGAGGAGAGTTTTATTTTAATTTTCAAATTAAGGCACCTTAAAATCAGGCTTTGGGAATTTTGTTCAGAAAATTCAAGAAAAAGTATGGCTGATCTACAAGGAATAAAGGGGGATATGGCGCTCATCGGGCCGCGGCCGCTTCTCGTCCAATACCTCCCTCTCTACAGCCCTCGGCAGGCTCGGCTGCACGAGGTTCGCCCGGGGATTACCGGAGTAAGATTTGTCTCTTTATTTTTGTGTGACTAAACATTATAAACTTGTCTGGATGATTTCTGGACATTAATGGTAAGATAAATAGGTATGAAACAAAGAGTTGTAGTATTTGGAGCTACTGGAAATCTCGGAGCCTATATCGCATTGCATTTGCACGAACAAGGCTACGATGTTATCGCTGTAGGACACAGAAAAGATGATAATCATTTCTTTGCCGACAGAGGAATGTCATACTATTCTGTAGACATCAAAAAGCCAGAAGAATTCAAAGTGCTTCCTACCAACGATATTTATGCGGTGGCACATTTTGCCAGTTCATTGCCTTCGCGTTATGCGTTCAATCCAATAGACTTGTTTGAATCGATAACTATAGGAACACTTAACGTACTGAATTGGATGAATTCGATTGGCTGTAAGAAGATTGTTTTTCCACAAACACCTTCCGATATGGCTAAATTTCATAATAATGGAAGTGTTATTCCTTGTGATGCCATCCGCCATTTTCCACTGACCGGTGACCATGCGATATACACTATCGCTAAAAATGCGGCAGTCGATTTGATGGAACACTTTCAGGCAGAATTCGGTTTCCAATTCTTTGCTCTCCGTTTCTTTACTATATACCAGTATCATCCCAATGCATATCACTATGCTAACTTCAAACGTAGAATGATGCCATACAGAATGCTAATGGATCGTGCAAGTAAGAGTCTTCCGATTGAGATATGGGGAAATTGCAAGAAAGCAAAAGAAATGGTTTATATAAAGGACTTTGTATGGTTAGTACAAGCTTGTATTGAGTCGGAAAAACCGGGAGGTTGTTATAATTGTGGAAATGGATGGCAAGTTTCTCTCGAAGAACAAATACTTGGAATTATAGAAGTGTTCTCTCCTAAGGATAATCCTTCAGAAGTGATATATTGTCCGGAAAAGCCAGATCCTCTGGAGAATGCATTCGATATGACAAAAACATTTGCCGATTTCCCTCAATACCGCCCGAAATATAGTTACCTTGATCAACTTCGCGACTTCAAACATGAAATGGAGACAGAACCAATGGCTCAGTTATGGGGTACGAAGGATGATTATACAGAATAGCCCATGTACGAAAGATATATCAAACGCGCACTTGATTTCATAATAGTGCTTTGTGTATTATTGGTGATTTGGCCTTTCCTTTTGATTGTCACAATTCTTTTATTAGTTTTCAATGAGGGGGCGGGGGCGTTTTTTACTCAAGAGCGTCCTGGATATAAAGGCAAAATCTTCAAAATAATCAAGTTCAAAACTATGAATGAGAAGAGAGACCAAGATGGCAATCTTCTTCCTGATGTTCAGCGTATTACGAAGTTTGGCTCAATAGTGCGTAAATTAAGTATAGATGAACTGCCACAGTTAATAAATGTGTTAAAAGGAGATATGTCGATTATCGGGCCAAGGCCATTACTTATACAATATCTTCCGCTATATAACAAAGAGCAGGCACGCCGCCACGATGTTCGACCTGGCATCACTGGTTGGGCACAATGTCATGGTCGCAATAATCTCACATGGGCACAAAAATTTGAACTCGATGTATGGTACGTTGATCATCTATCATTCAAAACCGATTGCGAGGTGATTTGGATTACCATAAAGAAAGTTCTTAAACGTGCAGATATCGACAATGATAATGTCGAAGAAAAGAAATATACTACTCCTTTATTCAATGGAAATAACTAGGAATTCATATTTGCAGCTACAGACTCCATGCTATATACTCGATGTTGATGAACTCAGAAGGAGTATTAACGGCTTTCAGTATGCCCTCTCGACAAATTTTCAGAAATTCCTTGTGGGATATTCGGTAAAAACCAACTCTACACCTTATTGTATTCAGAAGGCTGGAGACTTTGGAGCATATGCAGAAGTCGTTTCACACGATGAATATACACTTGCATTGCTTTGCGGATTTTCTCCTGAAAGAATCATCTACAACGGCCCGATGAAATCAAAGGAAACCTTCCTTGAAGCGGTAGGAGGTAGTGCTATTGTAAATATCGAGACCAAACGCGAGCTGCTGTGGCTGAAAGAATTAGATGCAAGCCAAACTTATGAAGTGGGGCTCCGTCTGAACATCAATATCAGCCAGGTTTCAGAGGAAGATGCCGATGGGGATAACGACAACAGCCGATTCGGCTTCTCTGATGAAACGGGTGAGTTTCTTGATGCCGTTAACTTCATCAATGGGCTTCCTAATGTCAGACTCGTGGGATTGCATATTCATAGAACTGCCCACAGTCGTAGCATTCGCTTTTATGAACGTTCGATAGCATTTGCATGCAGCATAATAAAGAAATATAATCTGAAGATTGATTACCTCGATGTCGGTGGCGGATATTTTGGAATATTCCCCGGTAAGCCGACATACAGGCAATACAGTGATGCCTTTTTTAATGTGCTGAAAGCAAATGGTCTCGAGAACATATGCTTGATAGTAGAACCTGGTAATGCTCTTATCGCATCGTGCTTCTCTTTCTTAAGTAAAGTTATCGATGTTAAACAAGTGGAGAAAGATACTTGGTTCATTACGACAGACGGCAGTCGAAATGATGTAGATCCTTTCTTTAGGAAATCTGGTTACTTGGACGAAGAGTTTTATTCGCAAAACACTCCTACAGTAAGGAAACAAATTATTTCCGGCTGTACTTGCCTTGAGTATGACCGCCTTTTTACCCTGGAAAACAAACCGCTATTGAGTGTAGATGACCATATATTGTACCAGAATGTAGGTGCATATACGATGTGTCTCACTCCGATGTTCATCCGTTATTTGCCTAATATTTACGCATTTGAGGATGGAGGATTCAAACTTGTCCGCGAAAAGTGGACTGCAAGTGAATACGTTCTGAAATCTATATTCAAATAAACATGGACAATATCTTATTTTGCAGTGTTGGACGCCGTGCCAAACTGCTTATGGATTTCCGCAAGTCAATGAATGGTTGCGGAAAGATTGTAGCTACAGACCTCAGTCCAGTAGCACCAGCTCTCTTTTTTGCTGATGAAACCTATTTAGTCCCTCGAATAGATAATCCAGGGTATTTCGATAAGGTACTCGAGATATGTAAAAAGAGTGATATAAAGGCTATTACTACGGTCATCGACCCTGAGATAGAAATACTCGCAAGTCATCGTGAAGAACTGGCTGAGAGAGGTATTCTGCCTTTGTGCCCTGCGGCCTGGACCGCTCATCTCTGTTTTGATAAGTATGAGATGTTCAAACACTTGCGGTCTAAAGGAGTAAGAACGGTTTTGACATATAATTCGCTGGAGGGGCTCAAGGAAGGGCTTGAGAAAGGAGAGGTTTCATTCCCTATATTTATGAAGCCGATTTCTGGAAGTGGAAGTGTCGGTATCGGAAAGGTAAACAACTGGGAGGAGGCCGTAGAGAAGTTTAATGACGGTAAGTTTACATACATTATTCAGGAACTTATGACAGGTGGGGATTGTGATGCCGACGTGTATGTGGACTGTATCAGTCACAAGCCTGTGGCAGCTTTCAGTAAGAAGAAGATAGAGAGTCGTATAGGGGGAGCAAGTAAAACCATTTCTTTTAAAGACCCGAAACTGTTTGATTTTATCAGGCAGGTGTGCTCGGTACTTGAACTGAATGGACCTTGCGATATGGACTTCTTTATCAAGGATGGCGAGTATTATTTATCAGAGATTAATCCTCGTTTTGGCGGGGCTTATCTTCATGCTTATGGGGCCGGAGTGGACTTTATCAAGCTCATTCTGAATAACATACACGGCATCGAGAATCAGTCTATCATCGGCCAATATGATGAGGATGTCATTATGCTGATGTATGATGATGTGGTCATAACACGGAAGTCCGAGCTGATGTCGGACGATTTCCCGCTATTGTAATATTGGAAAAGTTGTGATTCAATAGAAACATAACAATGGAAGAGAGAAAGACAATTTATCTCTGCCTCGCACATATGAGCGAGGAGGGATGGGAACAGAAGTATGTCAAAGAGGCCTTTGACACCAACTGGGTTGTTCCTATGGGACCTAATGTCAACGCCTTTGAAAAGGATTTGGAGAACTTTGTGAATGGGGTGAGGCCCCTCGACAGGCTCGGGGACCGTGAGGGCCCCTCGACAGGCTCGGGGACCATTGGGGATGCGTCAGCGGCTGCTTTGGATAGAAAAGTCGTGTGCCTGTCGGCCGGAACTGCGGCAGTGCATCTGGCACTGATCGGGGCCGGAGTGAAGGCTGGGGATGAGGTGCTGGTGCAGAGCTATACTTTCTGTGCATCGTCGCATCCAATTACTTATCTCGGGGCAAAGCCGGTGTTCGTGGGTTCTGAGAATAAGACTTGGAATATGGATCCGGAGCTGCTGGAGAAGGCGATTATCGATAGAAAAGAGAAGACCGGACGTTATCCTAAGGCCATCATTCCTGTGGCGCTGTATGGTATGCCGTATCAGATAGATAAGATATTGGCTCTCGCGGACAAGTACGGGATTACTGTGATTGAGGATGCTGCCGAGGGTATGGGGTCTCGTTTCAACGGGCAGGTGCTCGGCACATTCGGGAAGTACGGAGTGCTGTCGTTCAACGGCAACAAGATGATTACTACTTCCGGCGGTGGCGCGCTTGTATGTCGTAATGCTGAAGATGCAAGCGAGATTATGTGGTACGCTACACAAGCTCGCGATGCTTATCCTTACTATCAGCATACCGCCATCGGTTATAACTACCGTATGTCGAATGTCTGCGCAGGTATTGGCCGTGGCCAGATGACTGTGCTGGATGCGCATATCGCTCACCATAAGCACGTTCAGGCTCTATATGAGGAGCTGCTGGCGGATGTGCCGGGAGTGAAGATGCACTCGCAGCCTGCGGATCCGAGGTACGATGCTAACTTCTGGCTTTGCGCGGCTACTCTTGACCCGTCGGTTCGGATAGTCGGGCAGGAGAACGCATATAAGGAAGTCGTCAAGACTGCCGTTGGTGGTGCTGCCGGAGTGATTCATCAGGTTTCTTCTCCGGTGACGGATTGCCAGCCTAATGAGAATGTAGAGGCGCTTCGCGTCTTTATGCTCTCCAAGAAGATCGAGGCCCGTCCTACCTGGAAGCCTATGCACAAGCAGCCGGTGTATGCTTCAGCGCCTGTTTACACTAACGGCATTGAGGAAGAGTTGTTCAAGGTTGGCTTCTGCCTTCCTGCCGGCCCTATGGTCTCCGATGATGATGTCCACTACATTGTGGACTGCATCAAGGAGGCGATCGTGAAGTAGGGTAGCCGTTGTGCGAGTTGAAAGAATTGCTTGCTTGTCTGGCGATTGGAAAAACTGGACGTTGTGCGAATAGAAAAGTTATTCTTGGGAATTTGGCAGTTCGTGTCGTTCCTGTTTGTGCCTCAGGTGGGGCGCAATAAGGAACGATACGGTGATTGCCGATGATGGAATCGTGAAGTATGAAACTCTTTGAACAGAACCAGATGCTGGGGAAGTTCACATGAGGATTACGGGATGCCGAGGATCGGGAAGTGGCTGGCGGAGATTAAGGCGGTGTATGCGGGGGAGGATGACGTTCGCGAAATTTAGATTGACGGAGTCGGTTGGCTCCGTTAATTTTTGCGGGAGGTGTATTAGTGTTTTAGTATAGGAGTAAGATGGGATACTTGGTTGTTCATGGATTCGCTGCACTCGATTTCTTCGAAGCGGTCAAGGTCGTGACACTTCGCCTGCGGCTACGCGTCACCACCTTGGTTCCAGCCTCTTCAGCACTTCGCGCCTGCGGGACTTCCACATTATAGACTCCGCGCAGCAAGACTCCGCAGTCCCGGCTGCGCCGGGCTTCGGAGACTTGGCTTGCGCTCCGGTTAAACGCCCGGCAAGACATCCGTCATCTCCGCTGACGCTGCGATGGCGGAAGCCTTGCCCTGATGGGCAGAGCGGTATCAGCCGGCTGACTGCGTCAGCCCGCTGATGAGGTTATGGCGGAAGCTGCGCTTCCGCTTAACTCGCTTCGCTCGGATGTTCAATAGCGGTGTCGGTCACGAGGCCGTCGCTGCGCGAGACCTCGTCACCGACCCTGTTAATCTCGCTCCAGTCGGGCAAGACTGCAGACATCCTCCGCTTCGCTGCGGAGTCCGCAGAC
>CAVCDF010000186.1:0-13893 GCA_963600795.1 Anaerotignum sp.
TTGCAAGGGAGAGGAACAGGACGACAATCAGTATAGTGACTATCGGGTCCTTGAACTTCTCCAGGAACAGTTTGAACAAGGATTCCCTCTCCGGCTCGGGAATTATATTCTTCCCGACACCTTCCTGCACGACTCGCGAATCCGCCGCCAGACAATCCTTTGCATAATTATTCTTTTCCTGTTCCATATTGCATAAGTCTCCTTTGCGGCAAAGTTAACCCATTTTTTCGCCACGAGTCATTAGAATCCAAACGATTGGATTATTTCAGACTCTTCCAGAGGGAGGAGTCTTTCAGAGGGATGACATCCGCACCGGCACCAATCAGGAAATCGGACAAGCCCGCATTCACGGAGTACGACTTGCTTTTACCATCGTATGAGACCAAGAAGCGTTCACGGTTCGCAAGTATATCGCAAGTTTCAAACCCTTTGTTGATGTAGTTCTTGAGAGAACTGCGATGTTTAAGTATGTTCTCCGCATAATTGATGAATTCCGGGCTCTCGTCATCCTTGGTAGATACAACGCGATAAATTTCCATCGTGTTGATGATTAGCCTTGAGGCCTCTCCGCCACGATTAATTAACTGATTCTTGAATTCTAAATAGTCAAAAAGGCCGTCCTGAACATATTGTCCCACATCCGTAACCTCGAGAATTTCTACAGATTCATTGAATAGGCTTTGCCTGATTCCATAAGATCCGTAGAATAGCAAGAGAAGATAAAAGGTTCTGGCCTGCGGGGATGACTCAAAAACTATCTGATCTGCGTACTCGTCTCCGGCGTAGAACTGATAGGCGACATCCAGCCTTACGGGCTTAACAGACTTCGACTCGGAGCTCAGGTAATCATAGATGAACTTGTAATAGCCCTCGTACGAAATCAGGTGGTCCTGCTCATCAAAGCGGGAAATGAATTCGAAAATCCGCTTCTTGACATCGCGAGAAAGATCGATGCACAAGAAGTTTGTATTGCCTTCCAGATTGTTGGAATCGTTCAAGACCTGGCTGTCGGATATCTTCAGGAGCAGCAGGGCCTCATAAGGGACAATCTCCTCGGAGAGCCCGTAGCGGGAAAGTATTACACGCAGGAAAGTTGGCGTGTCGAGCGAGCCGAGAGCCGAGTCAAGATTTTTAAGCTTAATTTTGTTGCCGGCCGGCACTATAAACTCCATCGAACGCTTCAGGAGCTCGAACTTCCCGTCTACAGTCCTGCCCTGAACTCCGAACTGAAGATTCAGCCTCCTGGTTATGTCCGGTAGGTAGAGGAACTTCAGCCCAATATCGCCGAAAGCCTTGGAGATAAGCAGGGAGTCGTATGCATCGTCAAACACGGCGTGCGCCGCACGACAATGCTGCTTCTCCAGAAATATTATCTGTCTCTCCGATGATGGCGAATCCACGAACGGGATCGTGAGGACGGAGCACCACGCCTCGGACTCGGAGCGGATGGACATCGTCACCGCAGAAAGCAGAACCCTCTCATCGAAGTCGATATCGTTGTCCGAGCACATTATGCTCCCGAACAGTTCGCACAGAGCCTCCTTCCCGGCATCATTGACACCCTTCAGCGCCTCTATCGCCCCCTGCATGGTACAGTAGTGGATGAGGTCCATCTGCGACTGCTCAAGCGCAAGCGCTTCCTGCAGCCCCTTAAGCGCCTCAATCTCCTGACTGTGTATCCGCTTATCCGCCTTCACAAGCTCCACCGCAAGCTTGAAAACGGCCTGCTTCTGAGCCTGTGAAAGCGACAGAGACGAAATGGATCGGAGCATACCAGGCATTAATCGTCAGACTAATGGCTTCTCCAAAAGCTTAAAGCCTCATAAATTGTCATCGTTGGGAAATTGGCTAATGTGCAGATAAGTTGCCACAACTTGACTTCTGCATCTGAGATATCTCCATCTGCTGCCATTATTGTGGCAAAATACCCTGTAGCATACTTCTTTTGTTCTGTTGTCATACTTGCGATAATTGCAAGTGATTCAGTGGCAGACATCGATGCCGACCCTGCCAAAATTGCGGGAGCGTTGTTTGGATCAACTCCAAAATTACAAAGTTCTAAAGCAATTGTTTTCTGTTCATTTTGATCAACATGCCCATCGGCTTGCGCCATAGCCAGCCCGAGGTTAACAAGAGCTGATAATTGAATTCCACTATAAGTCATAATAATAGAAATAATTACCCGGCAGACCTACGGGTTTTTCATTATATTCTTGTTGAGGCATCTGCAATCGTATAAACAATTCTCAATCAAGATGGTTAATTTGGTAAATTCTAATCTGAAGAAGTCTGGTGATTCAGAATCCTATCGACAAGGCCATAGTCTAGCGATTCCTGAGCATCAAGCCAATAATCTCTGTCCATATCCTGAAACACTTTATCATAAGGTTGTTTGCTATGCTCGGAAATAATAGAACATAACTCGTTCCTGCATTTCTCAATTTCTTTCGCAGCTATAAGTATGTCCGATGCCTGTCCTTGTGCTCCACCTAATGGTTGGTGAATCATCACTTTGGCATGTGGAAGTATAGAGCGTTCATAACCAGCACAAAGAAGCACAGAGGCCATAGAAGCCGCCATCCCGGTACATATTGTATTAACATGGGGCTTTATAAGCTGCATAGTATCATAAATACCAAGACCAGCAGAGACAACTCCTCCTGGAGAATTAATATACACCGATATGTCTGTATTCTCGTCAACCGACTGAAGGAAAAGTAATTGGGCCTGAATTATATTGGCGACATCATTGTCGATTGGAACGCCCAAGAAGATAATCCTGTCCATCATCAATCGGCTGAATACATCCATACTGGCGACATTCAGCGTACGCTCTTCAATGATACAGGGATTTATGTATGAATTAACAGCGGATTGGTAATCATACAGCATATGACTACTGACCCCATTGTACCCCCGAACAAACAATTCTAAATCTTTAACAGACATATTCAGTAAGGATATTATATATTATCTATTCGTGATTGACTTTCGCCATCATGATAGCTCTATAGAACAAGAAAACGACAACTACCACGTCTACAATATTCCACAGAACTCTGCCCAAAGCAATCTTAAAAAAAGGTTGAAATAACAAAGCGAGGACGACGAACACAATTGCATATTTGGGATACCCCTTTGTATATTCCCCATAAGCGCAGATAGCAAAGACACACATCGCCGCAAATCGAACCAATATATAAAAGCCGTATGGCATATCTATCAGACATACCAAGAGTGCGATTCCCATCAGCACATAGAGAATTATCAGGGTATTTCGACTCATTTGATATCTATGGTAATTGTGTCAAACGATACAGACCAATCCATATCATCAGGAACCTCAACATCCGGAAGCAGATAGTCTTCCTTATCGGGCATCGCCTCAAGGATTTTTTCGTCGGTAATGGAAAGACGTTTTCTAATTTTCTTAAAAAAACTTATTTCCGAGTAGTCGATGTTGTTGTCCGCCTCAATGGTGTCAATGGCTAGACTGATTAAAGCGAGCGCCTGCTCATCAGTGAGCCCGGCAGAAGCGACTTCCCTAAGGTAATTCGAAAGAAAGCCCATTCCTTCCTTATTGATACTTTTAACATATTCATTCACTTTTGCCTGTACATCAATGCCCCCGAAGAGTTTAGACTCACTTGCAACACTTCTAAGAAGGGCAACTTCTTCATCTGCTATGTTTCCATCGCACGCCATGCAACAGAAAGCAGTTTTAAGGTATAATTCGTTAAGGTTCATATATTTAATTTTAAAATCCTATCTTTCTTCTGCCGGGTGAAACTGGCGTATTTCCCTCAAAGGCATCTCTGATGGCTTCATGTTTTCTGATTGTTTCCACGGTTATGCTTGGCTTGGCTCCTGCAATAGCCTCCTCAAGAATGGCCATTGTTATTATATCTTCATGACGGCGGAATACCAACCTTGCCGCCGTGTCTACAATGAGTCGTATGTCGGCAGAGATATAGTTCTCTGTCAACTGTGCGAGTTTATCGTAGTCAATACCGAAGTCTGTCCTCCTCTTCTGAAGATTGATTCTGAACAATGCTTTTCTTGTTTCATAGTCCGGCTGCGGAATATAGTACTTTAACTCCAGACGACCGGCACGTAATGCCGCTTCATCAATTTCATCCGGTTTGTTTGTGGCCCCTATAACTATAACGCCATCTTGTCCACAATTGTTGAGTTGCGCAAGAAACTCATTGACTTCACCGGCTTCGCTGACATTTGTATGTTTGCTTCGATCTTTTACCATAGCATCAATCTCGTCAAAGAACAAGATAGTAGGAGCTTTTGCTCGAGCATCATCAAATATTGCGGCAATTTTACTCTGCCCACCGTGGATATATGGAGATGTTACATCCGAGCATTTCACATACTGATAATTACATCCCAATTCCTCGGCAAATTTCTCTGCAAAATACGTTTTTCCACACCCTGGAGGGCCATAGAATAATAGACCGTTCGGTATATAGATTCCGAGAGCTTTAGCCTGTTCCGGATCACGGAGAAGATCGATTACATCTGATTGCAACTGGGCTTTCAATTCATCCATTCCAGCCACATCAGCGAATCCGTTTCCCGTTTTTCTATTGACCTTAGCAGGCTTTGACTTCTCTGTTATACCCACCGTTGTTCTTGCTACAGGGACAACCTTGACATCACCGCTTAGTGCCTTGATAAATTCATCTGCTGACTGAAACCGGTCATCCACATTTGGGGCCAATGCTTTTGCAATGATATTAATCAAGTTTTCATCTATGTTTTGCCTTCCTGTATCTGGAATTCTCAGCGGTTTATTCCGCTCCGACAAAATCACTTCCTCAACATTTGACATATCATTCTTATATGGTGAAATATCTATAAAATGAGGTGGAAGGCCAAACAGAATATGATATAACATCACACCTACAGAATACAAATCGGTCTGCAGAGTAAATATTCCATTGAAAGACTCAGGCGCCATATAGAATGGGTTGAGACCATCCTTGTGAAATGATTTGTTCCCCTGAGTCAGAAAGCGTGCGTATCCAAAATCAATTATTCTTGGAATCATATTTCCTCCCGACATATCGAGCATCACATTCTCGATAGTTAATTCATTATGAATAACAGGGTTTGGCAAGCTATGGAGGCATTTAACGCCATTAAGGGTTCCGAGAACTATCTGTTTTGCGTCATAGATGCTGCACCTTTGATCCCGCATCACCTTCTGAGCAACAGTTTCTCCGCTTATGAAATCATAGACAATATAAGCCATTTTTTGTCCATTCAAAAGGATTTCTCCGCTGTCCTTGTAAGCCGTCAAGTTAGGATGCTTCAGCAGCTTGGATATTTCAAGTTCCAAGACATTGCCTGCGTCATCAAACTGTGTCCTATGCAATTTAGCATAGTTAAACAGTTTGAGGAAATAATTCGTCCCGGTAGAATCCTTGACTCTATATGTCTCTGCATAGGCAGCATCCTTTATAGGGAAGACAACCTTATACGCACCTATCTGATGTTGCTTGGAAAATGAAGGCATAAGAACTCTATATTAACAATGATATACCGTACACAGATAATCCAAAAAAAGAAAGCGAAATTGAAATTAAGACGAGAAGAGTTCCCAAACACCCTGATTTCTCAGCTCCTTTATTACTGTTGGTCGCAGCATAATCCGTCAACTCTTCCGGCAACTGCATCCTTCGAAATTCATCGTATATCGTATGAACAGTATTATAAAGATTCGCGTCTTTTTGTATTTCCTCAACGGCCATATCTGGACTATATTCGTACCAGGCCTGAAAACAACGCTCTGAAGAATGTACTATTCGAATTGTATTCTCATAATAATCCGCCGTGGATTGATTACATATAGATTGCAGTTCAATTTGTTTATCTACCGCAAGTTTTGTAGTATCCACAATTTCAAATGCAAGTTGGAAGAATGATTTGTCCTTTACAATGGGAGCATTAATTAATTTTCCCAATCTTTTATTTTGACGGATTTCTTTAATCGCACCAGGAATTCCTCCAACCCAAGTTATTGGAAACTTACTCTGCTTAATATGAGAAACAGTATGCAAACCACGAAGTGACACGCATATTTCGTCCAAGTAAGCACAATGCTCACTTATTTCATTTGTTAATTGTGAAACTCTATCATTCATGAATTAGAATCTAATCTTTTCATCCTCCGGTCTATCAAGTTGTTCGATTACTGCTAAGCAAACTCCACGGAGTTCCTCTACGTCTGGATGACCAGAACCAATCATCTGCATTCCACGATTCAGTTGACTGCGTGCCACTGAGGCATTTTTCCAGCTATATGCATTGAAATTCCTGGAATGGTGATCGATGAATCCCATAAGTTGATATATGAAGGTACAAGCCATAAACACCTCATTTATATCGCTGAGCGTATCTCTAGCTGCCTGTATATTCTTGCTAGTGATGGCGCGATCAGTTCTAGAACGCAAATCAGCCACTTGGGCATCATACTTATTCCCAAGTTCATTGTTTGCCTTTTCTAGCCGAGCAAATTCGGAACGAAGCTCTGCCTCAAGAGCGTCCCATTCATGATTCTTCTCAATGGATTCCATCTCCCGGAACGCTTCACGAAGGGAAGCAAGCAAGTGCATAGTTCCGTCTGCCGTGGCGATTTCACCATCGAACCTACTTTCAATATCTGCAATCATTTTGCTTGACAGCTCAAGCTCCTTGTCAGTTATGCCCGCAGCTTTCTGAAGTTGAGCTTGTTTTCTTTTTGCCTCATCAAATCTTTCACGGACTTCCTTATCATTATCTGCCTCACTACGAGTACCGACTTCTATCTCCTTCTCGATAGACTCGCCTATTACAGGGAAATTGGCCTCAAGAGTCATTATCTGCGAACGGTCAACCTTAATTGTAATATCAATGTCACTGTTTTCCGGGATGAGTGCAGGCACGTCGTCGCCTGTAATCACCACATCAAAAACATGGTCATTGTAAATCGCGCTGGTTCCCTCTGCATTGCTCTCACCAATATAGATAGGTATAACAAGCCTGTCTTCTGCAATTCCGGGACGAATTTTCTTGGCTGTTTTCAGACCATTACGAACGCCAACAGCTGGAAGTTGTTTATTCTTCTCTAATCCCTTAAGTGGCACAAACACATCTTTGTCGTTATCTTCATCGTGGGCTTCTATTCCGATGTTTCGAGGTAAAATAGCGCTACCAACGACAGTTCCTTGAATAATATTGATTTCCGATGGGAAGCAAGGAATAACTGAACCTTTATCGTCATAGGCAACTATCGCAAACGAATTCGCTTTACCTTCATTTAATTGACACTCAATAACATCACCAATTTCATTTACTTCTACTTTCCCGCTAGCCCAGGCTTTATCTCCTCTCACCAAGTCCACATAGACCTTTGAAGGAATCGTTCCGGTACAATCATTCTTCAGAAGTTTAACAGTCACAAACTCTATGGTCTCCACAGAACTTGAGTTAAACTGTACATCAAGAGCGATTGTCCCTGATTTGATTTCTTCAGTCGCCTGGCTGTCTATGCCTGAAGCGTAAAGAGCAGCGCCCTTTGCCACAGCTGTCATCGGATCGATACTGGTATCCACATTAGGCGTTACCTGTTCTTTAAGCAATCGTCGAAGAACAGGAGAATATGTCGGGCCACCGACCAGAATAAGAGTGTCCAGTTTACCAACAAGGTTATTTCTTTCAATCAGTTTCTTAGTGATATCTACAGCCTTCTGGAATATAGGTGCAACGACCGGCTCGAGTTGTTGTTTTGTGATGACCATATCAAGTTCAATAGGTGTGCCTTCATCATCATCTCCAAACTCATCTAACTGGGACATAATATCGCACTTATCCTTGAAAGATAGCTGATTTTTAGCTTGCTCGGCATAGAATTTCATCGCATCTCGAAGAATCTGGCGTTTCGAGTCATCTGCAAGAATCTCATCAATAACAAAATTCTGCTGAATATATGGAATGATAATCTCGTCCACCACAGCATAATCCAGATTCTTGCCGCCGAGATAATTATCGCCCTCGGTATCAATTACCTGCATAATTCCATCCTCAACTTTGAGGATAGCAGCATCGAAGGTGCCTCCGCCGAAATCGAAAACCACCCAATATCCGTTCTTCTTGGTTGTCGATAGGCCATAGGCCATAGATGCAGCAATAGGCTCCTGTAGCAACTCACAGTGTTCAATACCGGCGAGATGGGCGGCTCTTTTGGTGGCTGCAATCTGATCCGGAGTAAATTTAGCTGGAATTGTTATTACACACGCATTGATATTGTCATCTGAGACAAACGATTTCAAGGCCTTCAACACCTCGGCGGAGAGTTCTTCTGATGTAAAATCGCACCCCATATTGGAACTTGAGTATTTCGTATCGAGCCCCATTGTCCGTTTGAACTCAAGAAATACATTGGAATTGCTTGAGTCCATTGATTTTGTCGAACGTGCTTTATCTTGGCGAAGGTCATTCATCGCTGAATCACCAACTTTCGTAACCTTCTTTCTTGTAAACGAAACACAGGAAGGCAGAGTGTCCTTTAATGTATCAGTCTTTTTTATGGACGGCTCGCCATTTTCCATTTTGCATATAGCGGAATTGGTTGTTCCTAAGTCAATTCCGTATTTCATTTTAACTTGTACCATATGGTTTAATCTTAAATATTCTGACTTACTGTTATTTGTGCATTCTGAATCATCACGCCGTTATAGTTAATTTGAGGCTTAATAATCTTTGTGATAATTCTGGTCCCTTCCGGGAGATTCTCATCATCCTCAAATGAGGCAACCGCCTTCATACCATCACTATAAGATTTACCCAGCATATCGACTAATTCGTATCCGCTTGCCCTTAAATTATCCTTCATTTGACCGATTGACTTTGTCAATTGTTTATGCCCTTTTACAGTATTATCCATTTTGAAAAGAGTCATTTCCATAAATGTAATTCGGTCAGCAAGAGATTTAATCAAGTCTTGTTCACTATCAGCTGATGCACCTGCCGCCGAGAGTGCGCCAATTGATGCCGCTATCTTTTGCATATCAGACATCTCTGTAGCGAATTTATTGACAATCTCTTCATTGATTTTCGCAGACTGCGTCTTAAGTTCTTCAATTTTACTGCTGCCTTTTTTATGCAATATAAGCGTCAGTATGGCAGATATACCAAGGATAATGAGAGCGATAACCGCACCCCAGATTGTCCTATTATTCAGATTATCTGACTGTTGATCAACATTCGTGTTAGTCTGGTCAATTTTAGAATTTAACTCGGCACTGCTCGCAGTTATACTTTCCAAATTACGAGAGATGCCGGCCTCCAAAGATGCCGCTTTGTTTTTATAGAATTCAGCTTCTCCTTTAAGTTCCTTGATTTGAGATTCCATGTGGACAACCTTCTTTTTCAAGTTCTCATTTGAAGAACTAAGATTCCAGCATGCATTCTTTAACTGCTCGATTTCAACATTAATTCGATTGATGGCTTTGGAATACTCAAGGCTATCAACCTGAGCATAACAATTCAGAGACAGGAAAAAAGCAAAAGCTATTGCTATAAGATTTGTTTTCATGAGTACTAAAAATTTAACCTGCTATCGCGCTGATAATCCCGATAACAACGACTATTATGATAGGTATTATGCACCCCCAGTTTGTGTCATCCGAACTTGAAGATGATGATGAAGATGGCGTATAAGACGATGATGGTCTAGACGAGGAAATGGTTCGGGTGATAGCGCTTAATTGCGTCTTAATATTCTTCAGCGTAGAATTGTTCTGGTTAAAATGAGATCGCTCTTGCGATGTCATATCCAGGCTTCCAATTAATGACATTGCGCTAATCGCTGCATCAATAGTATTAGCAAGAGATCCCGATGTTATCCCATAGGTAACCGAGGAACCACTTTGAGCGGAGTTTACAACATTTATAAGCATGCCGAGCGCATTATTGGCAACTGCACTAGATACTTTAAGGTATAACTCGTTCGTGGCCCCCAATTCCTGTTTCAAAATTTCTAAATGAGGTTTACATTTCTGCACAAACGACTTAACGGTCGAAATTGAGGGTGCAGCAGATTGAAAAGTCTTGAATTGAACTGCTATTGCAGCCAAATCCTTCTCATATGCCGCTTGCTCTTTCTTTTGAAGCAAGATATCGACATTTTGCCTGCAACGGTCTTTAACAAGTTTGCCAACGGCAATACTCAGTGCATACTGCTGTAACTCTAGAGCAGTTTCAACATCATTGTCATCATTGGTGTTGTTATAGTAGTTTATACCGCACTGGAGAATCTGCTTAGCGAGATTGTCCGCAGCTGATTGATATTGAATGCTTGACGCCCCAGCGAGTGTTTTAATCGTAGACAATGCCGATTTCGTGTTGCGGATTAACGCTCGTCCCACTTTCAAAGATGCCACTGCATCAGATCCGGGGACTGACTTTGCTTTAGCAATCTCTGAATTAATCTTTGATAAGGGCTCGCTCAGCGCCATTTCTGATGCATATGACTTATCTGATTGTTCTGAAAGAGCGTTAAAGAGAGTAATAGGCTTTACAACTTTAAGCATCTCATCAATAACAAAATGCATTAGCTCATCTTCAGAAATCTGAAAAGTATTGCCGCATATTTCCGTTACAAACTGAACTCGATTTAATTCATTGTGAATGACTTGTGAATAACAGTTCACCGCATCTGCATATCGCCCCTGTATAAGGTCGATTACAGCAATATTGATAAGTGACGAAAATGTTGTCCTTTTACCAAGGATCTCCACTGCTTTGCTGGCATCTTGATTTGCAAGATTGTTCAGCGCAACTTCATCCATAGGATTCCCTTTGCAGAACCAAAACAAAGCGTATCGGATTTTGTCTTTGGGCAAATTGATATCCGACTGAGCTTTCTGAGCAGATTCCATAGTCCTTCCTAAAGGGCCTAGAAGGAAATCTAGATCAGCGGGGAATCTCACATCTTTCCCAACCGTCAGATAAGCCTTCATTTTGCTGAAGTTCCTGACGATGTCCGCTTGTTTGGCGTTTGAATACACGCCAAGTAGCCGAAATGGGTTACTAGCAATAATGTTTATCATTGTGTAGTGTTCTTATTTTCTTTCCTTTGTGGTTATCTTCAGCACACTTTTCTCGTTGTCAATCTCCACCTTGCCGAGGCGGTTGAGGACGCTCTGGCCGAGAAGGAGCGGGGCTTTGTCGTTTGATACGACTGAAGCTCTAACGTTCTCCAGCTCCAGGCCGCCAAATGTCACTTTGTTGAGGTTGATTATCGTGCCGACGCTTATGTCGCCGTTCGCGTCAACGAACGTGGACTTCCCGACTATGTCTTTTGCGGTCAGATAGTCGTTCTTGTACATAAAGGTTGCTTCCAGAGAGGAAATGCTGACTATGGAAGCACCGGTGTCGAATATGAACGACAGCGGAAGACCGTTGATTTCACATTTGACCTTTGTGACTCCGCCGGACTTCACGAACGGCACCTCGACAACTTTCTCCACCCACTGCTCCGTGTCTGTGGAGGCGACTTCATCCGACTCCTGCTTATTGTATTGCGCAAGCAACTCTTTGTAGCGTTCCGTATCGCGGATGTTGTCCATATCGTAGTCCTTGTCAAGGTGGTGGAAATTATTGAACCCGCCAGCGAAAGCCTTCTCCAGATAGTCAAGAGCTTTCTCTTTCTCACCCATAATGGAATACAGGCAAGCGGCATCGTAATAGTTCCCTGTCGAATCTGCAGCAAGGAGCTTGTCCATATATTCAATGGCCTTATCGTTTCTTCCGAGATAGAACCAGGCAAACTCCGCACAACTGTTGCCGCTCGGTATTGTGTCCAGCTGGGTGCATTTGGTAAAATCGGCCTCGGCCAATTCCTTTTCACCTCTATTAAGGTAGAGTCTTCCGCGAGTCATATAGGAATATGCTTCATCCGGATTAAGGATGATGGCATTCGTATAATCCTCCAGAGCACCGTCCTCATCATTGTTGTGTTCCTTAAACCAACCACGGCGGTGATAATAGAAATACTCTTCCGGTTTGGCCTCAATACACTTGGAGACTTCGGAAATCGCGGAATCCAGGTCATCGGAAAACCAATACAAATCCGCCTTGGCATTGACATAACTAATGTCGTCAGGATCCATTTCTATTGCCTTGTCAACATACTCGAGAGCCGCTTTCCAATTGCCCAATTCCTCATAACAACACATAATGCGGTAAGCAGTCATATCATCCGGGTCTTGCGCCATAGCCTTCTTGTAGGCATCGATTGCGAGGTCATATTTTTTCGCAGACTCATTCAGAATACCAAGACAGTAAGGCCAGTAGCTGTTGTTCTTCTCGGAAAGTACTTTTGCCTTGAGTCTGACCGACATAGGCTGATACAATTTCTCAGCATCCTCGGCAATCATATAGAACGCCTTGTTGTCTCCGTCAATTTCCAACGCCTTTACGATATCCAACGCCGCACTTGAGTAGTCTCCGGATTTACTGTATGCCTCTGCTCTAAAGGAATACCCGGAAGAATATCCAGGATAAAGAGCAATCACATAATCAAAATAATCTATAGCCTTTTGATACTCCTCTCTTGCAACACAGTTCCTGCCCAATCCCATTCGGGCATAGGCATTCTCAGAATCAAGCTTGAGCACCTTTTGAAAATCAGCGTCAGACTCCTGATAACGCTCAAGGATATAGTAGAAATTGCCTCGGTTCTGTAACGGCTCGACCTCGTTCTGCCAAACTTTGACTGCGGAATTATAATCCGCCAAGGCCTTATCATTCTGCCCCAAAGCATAATAAGTCTCGGCGCGTTTGGAATATGTATCCGCGATAGATTCCTTATCTTTCTTTGGCATATATTTCAACGCATTGGCAGCTGCAGTTAAAGCATCACCGTACTGTTCTCTGTTGTAAAATATATACTGAAGAAGGGAATACGCATATGCGTTGTCCTTATGTTGGCTGATTTCCTGATTGAGATAAGAGATAGCCCCCGACTCATCATTGTCCTGCAAGGCCTCAACGGCACGCTTGAAGTTGTATGAATCATCATACTTGCCGTAAGTCTGGGCATAGATTCCAGACACAAAGCCAGAAGCACACAGGAGAGTGGCAATACAAAGGAATGTGGTTATCAGCCTTCGATTCATCTCGGTTATCAGTCCATATCACCAGGCCCGAGAGTGAAGTCTAAATTATACCAAAAGAAAGTGCGAGCCAACCTAGTCTTATTCCCCAAATAGGCTCTGGACTGCCCTTCACATTGAATAAGTTGTTGTATATGCCCACACTTTCTGCTATAGCGTGGGCAGAGCCCATAGTATAGCCAGTGAGAGCGTCAACATTATTCCAAATGTGAATGAATTGTCCAGATTCATTTGGGCGGAATAAAGCTAAACGCTTTCTAAATATGTCTGCTGCCTTTCAGACAGCGAAACAAATATAGTACATTTTTATTTAATTCAGTTCAAGTATTTACAAAATCTCCCGAAAAATTTTTCAGATGGTATAATCTTGCCATAATTAAGCAGTTAAATTGTATCAACTTCACGCAATATTCATAATCAGAGCTTCCGGTTAAACGCCCGGCAAGACATCCGTCATCTCCGCTCTCGCTGCGATGCCGGAAGACTTGCCCTGTGGGCAGAGAGGAACTGGAAGATTGCCGCACTCCGCTATCGCTGCGTGCGTCAAACCTCCAGCCTTCCATAAGTTCGCTGTCGCTCACAAACTCGCTCCGCTCGAATACTTCAAAGCGGTGTCGGTCACGAGGCCGTCGCTGCGCGAGACCTCGACACCGACCCTGTACATCTGCTCCAGTCGGGCAAGACTGCAGACATCCTCCGCTTCGCTGCGGAGTCCGCAGAC
>CAVCDF010000187.1:0-10257 GCA_963600795.1 Anaerotignum sp.
GCGAGGAGAGCGTCTCTATGGCCTTCAGCATCGACCCCTCCTTCTCGGCCAGCTCCATAAGTGGTTTCTTCTTCTGGAGGTTGCTCTCGAACGCCCACAGCTGCTCGGGGCAGGCCTCGACGGTGTAGACGCCGCTCTTCGCCCCGCCCCACTTGACGAACACGTCCCTCTCACGGCGCTCCTTGCCCGCCATCGAGAAGACGAGGTCGACATCCCGCTTCGAGAGGCCCAGCGGGCCGCTGACCTTCGAGAAGGAGTTGCGGTTGCCCTCCTGGCTCATAAGGATCTTCACGTCGGAGTTCTGCAGGATGGTCTCCCTGATCACGTCCGAGGTGAGGATGTCGTCCAGCTCCTGGGTGATGACCATCGCCGAGGTGGACATCTTGCGGGCTGTCTTCCAGAGCTCGCGCAGGTACGGGGCCATCGTCTCGTTGGAGATGGCCTTCCACGCCTCGTCGATGGCGAGGACCTTGAACGCCCCTATCTCCCTCGAGCGCATCTTGAGGTCGAAGGCGTTGACTATGCACAGCACGCATATCGAGTAGAACTTCCTGTTGCCCACGCTCTCCAGCTCCCCGACGTCGAACACCGTGAACCGGCTCGTGAAGAGGTCCTTCGGCTCCCTGGAGTTCAGCAGGAACCCGAACTGTCCGCCGAGGGCGTAGGACGAGAGCGACTCGGCGAACCTGCCGCCGTCGAAGGACTCCGGGCCCACCCGCACGCCGCTCCGCGTGAGGAACGGCCGCATCGTGCCGGCCTCGCCTTCGGTGTTGTCCGAGCGGATGAGATAGCCTCTCGTCCACCTCACGAACTCGTCGAAGAGCGGGAAAGCCTCGTCGGGATTGTCCTTCGTCCACTCCCCGGCGAAGGTCATCACCAGATGGAGGATGACCGTCTCCTCGAAGTCTCCCATCACCACGCCCCGGTCCCTGTCGGCGGCGAGGGTCATAAGGAGCGACACGAGGAAGTTCAGCGACGGGTCGTCCCTTCTCGGGGTGCCGTCCGGGGCGGTCCACTCCCTGATGCTCCTGAACGGGCAGAACGAGAACGGATGGGCGCTGTCCCAGCGGCTGTACACGCCGTCGCGTCCTCCGCTTTCCTCCCGCACCACCGCGCATACCTGCTCGTACGATCCGCCGATGTCTATGATGAACACGTGCTCCCCGTAGGTGTACATCCCGTACAGCAGGCCCGCCGTCGTGAACGACTTGCCCGTGCCGGAGGCCCCGTCGAGGAAGATGTTGTAGTTGCTTATGAGGTGCGCCCTCTCCGCCTCCGCCTGGATGTCGAGAGTCAGCGGTATGTGTCTAAGCCTGTCTGTTAACCTGACAGCCCCTCTCTCCAGCCCCCGGTCGAAGGTCTCGAACTGGGTGAGCGCGAGCGCGGCGTTGAGCTCCGTGAGCATAAGATGCTCCTTCCCTATCTCCGGGGCGGCCCCCGGAAGGGCGGCGTACCAGAGAACCGGGGCGGAGTGGATGTCCCGGACGGCGTTCACGCCCATCGACGAGAGCGCGGCGCTCACGTCCGAGCGGATCCGGAGCCTCTCCGCCTCGGTCCGTCCCCAGCAGATGACGTTGGAGTGTGCGTAGACCGCGCAGAGCGAGCCTCTGTTGTAGTCCTCGACGAATGCGTCGTTGCCGTCGGCGTTGTCCGCGTTGGCCCCGTCGGTGGCGAAGTTGCGCATCCTCCGGGTGCGGGTCTTGAGGGCAGAGAGGACCCCCTGCTGGCCAGCCTTCACGATGTAGGTGTTGCAGATGTGCGGATGAGCGGTGAGCATAAGACCGACCGGCGAGGCCAGCCCGAGGTCTACCTCGGTGTCCGCCCCGCTCATCCTCTCGACCCTTCTCACGCTGTCCATCCCGGCCGGCATGTCGGAGCTGTCGGAGATGATGTACGACACCGTCTCCTCGTCGTTCACCCTGACGCTCTCCGGCGTGAGGGCGACGTCCGAGAGGGTCTCCCCGCCGAGCGTGAACACCTGTCCGATGAGGCCTCCGCAGGCCCCGTCGCCGGCGAGGTCCCCGTCCGTGAGCCGCCTCGCCCTGATGCCGCCGCCCGCGCAGGCGACGGCGATGAACTCCTCGCACCTCGCCGCGAACTCCCCGAGCTCCTCCGGGGTCGGCAGCCGCTTAGGCATCCCCAGCCCGAAGAGGCCGCATCCTCCTGCGTCGCGGAGCGCCCCCGCCCTGGAGCAGAGCGTGAGGTACAGGAAATGCCGCCCGTCAAGGTAGCGCCGTCCCTCGAAGTGCCGATCGTAGGCCCTGTCGAGGAACGCCTCCCGTCCTTCGGCGCGGTACGCCCTGTCAAGGTAAATGTCCTGCCTGTGGACTATGCTCCAGTCGGGAAGCGCGCGTATCGCGGAGGCCATCGAGCGGAGCGACGCGTCGTAGCCGTCCCTGCCGGCGGAGAACGCCTCCGGGAGCGCAAGCTCCCATCCGGCGGTCACGTCCCCCCGCTTCGAGAGGATGTATCCGCCGTCCACCCCGGCGAGCGGGAAGAGAGAGTCAAGCTCCTTTATTGTTCTGTCAATCTCCATCCGGAAATGATTTTAGCGGGTCTGACATGAATGTACCGCGGGTACCTGAAGGAGGCCATCTTCCTGAAGAGCGCCTTCTCGCTTATGCTCCCCTGCAGCGCGACGACGAGCGCCGCGCAGCCGAAGAAGAGCACGAGGAAGGCGGCGACCCCGACCAGCCCGTTGGTCTCCGTCCCTATGACGGAGGCCATGACGACCGAGGCGGCCGCCCCGGCGCCGGCCGGGATGAGGAACCGCCCGCTGATGCCGAAGAACTGGACGCTTCGGTCAAGGGACCTGTATGACTTTATCACCATGGCTTCTAAAAGAAATATGCCTTGATGATCTCCAGCGCGATGATGGACACCACCAGGACGCCGAACCAGGTGAGGAACTTGTCCTTGCTGTTCTGGCCCGAGCGGTGGGACTCTATCACGACCATCACCAGCATGACGATGGATGCCAGTCCGATGACTATGCACACCGCGTCCACCACATCTCCGGCGATGTCGGTGAACTCGTCCCCGATGCCCTTCACGAGGGACTTGGCGGACGTGACCTTGGCGAGGGCGGACGCCGCCGGAAGCAGCAGCGCGGACACCGCCGCGGCGTATCTTCTACATCCCATGGCCGGCCCTCCCGGTTTCTTTCCCGGGCCCCGCGCCCGGATTCCCGATATTTTTCCTGAGGCTGTCCTCATGCTCCGGCCTGTCCTCCGGCCGCTCTCCCTCCCCGGCGAGCAGACGCTCCTCGGTGACGGGCCTCCCCGACGGGTCCGTTATGGTCATCCCCGAACGGAGCAGGCCAACGAGCGTGAGCCTAAGCGAGGCGCTGTCCCCGCTCTCCCCCACCGCCTTCTCGAGGTCGGTCGGACCTTCGTCGTAAGCGCCAACCTGGACGGACTCCGCGCAGGCTTCGACGGGTTCGAGGTCTTCGGGGGCCGGTTCAATAAAAGAAACGGCGGTTCCCGCGCTGACGGGGGTCCCGTCCGCGTCTTCCGCCCGTCCGGGTTCCTTTCCTCCGGACTTCTTTCTCCCGGAGACCACCATATACATCCCCAGGAACGCCGCCGAGGCCAGAAGGACGATCGGCAGGCACCGTAAAAACATTGTCATATCGCTTGCTTGCTGAATGGCATAATTAAATATATGCCAAATAATTTATACGCAAATATAGAGCATTTTATACATATACAAGCATTTTTGAAGAAAAAAAATGAAAGTTGTGGCAGATGGCGGGACCTACCGCAGCCGGCGGACCAGCAACCACCCGTCTGATTCTCCAGAAGGGTTTTGGCGGGAATGGCTATATTTGCAGCGATATGGTCAATCATCAAGACATAGCTGAGAAGTATGCGAAGGAGCACGGATGCGACATCGTAGAGCCTGCGGCCCGGCGCGGCGGCTACAGCTATTTCCACCTCGACTATAACGGCCGTCCCCATTATACAGGACATCCGCACATCATCAGGATAAGGCCCAAGGGAAGGAGCATAAGGCGCGTACTTGACACGCACGAGCTGTACTGGGCCTTCAACCAGATAGCTGATCTCCAAAAATAAAATATAATTTCAGCATTGACGGAGGTCTCCCCGTCCCCCGTATCACGCCGCGAAGTTGGCCCCGGACCGGGGATGCCAAAACGCTTGGAAAAGGGACACGCCGCTCCGGGCACGTCATTTTCCGCGCTCTGCTTTTGTCCTCCCCGGCGCCTTTCAGGGCCTCTGTATGCGGTGTGATTCCGGAAGACGGAAGGCCCGCGACCTACTAGGCGGGGCGGCTCTGACGGACACACTGCACATTATGAGCTACTATTTCCTGAAGACATTCCGCGACGGAGGGTCGAACCGCCTCCGCGCCCTGCCCGGGCAGAAGTTCTCCGACGGTTCGCAGGTACCCACCGACCTTAACATACAGGCAGACTCGAAGATGAGGGCCGACTGCCCCATAGGCACGACGTTCTGCACGCCGCTGCTGGAGATACGCCACTCACGCAGCCGCGCGACCGGAGAGGCCCAGGCCTCGTTCATGTCCGCCGTAGGAGGCATCTATCCGATGGACGCTCCCAGCCACCCGGTGAAACCCACTCCCGACATGACGGACGAGTGGAACGCCTACCGCTCTTCGGCCGCGGCTAAGGCCGCTGAAACCGTCAAGGCACCGGAGCCGAACCTGTTCACCAAGACGGAGACGCTTCTGGAGCGGATCCGCACGGACAAACGGTGGAGCCGGCCGACCGTGGAGAAGGACGGGTTCTTCGTCGACAGCCGCCGCTGGGAGATGGCGATGACCTTCATCCACAACCACGACAACCTCCTGCTCACAGGACCTTCGGGGACAGGCAAGACCGAGCTTGTTCTTCTCGCCTGCAAGCGGCTCGGACTGGAGTGCCACAAGTACAATATGGGAACTATGAGCGACCCGATGTCGGCGCTTCTGGGAGTGCACCGCATCAAGGACGGCAAGTCCGTCTTCGAGCCGGCGCAGTTCCTCGAGGACATACAGAGACCGGGGGTCATCCTCCTGGACGAGATCAACCGCGCCCCGCTGAACGCTCTGAACTACCTGATGTCCTGCCTCGACGGCACTAGGGAGATGCGCAACGACTATGTGTCGCCCGTGCAGACGGTGAAGGTGCATCCCGAGTGCACGTTCGTCGCCACCGCCAACATCGGCGCGGAGTTCGTCGGGACGAACATACTCGACCCGGCCCTGAACTCCCGCTTCTTCCGCCTCCAGATGGACTACCCGACGGCGAGCGACGAGGCGGACATCCTCTCAAGACGCTGCGGCATCCCGGCCGCCGACGCGCTGAACATCGCGAAGGTGGCGAAGGACATCAGGTCAAGCTACGCCAAGAGCGAGCTGTCGGCGACGGTCACCGTTCGCCAGACCCTTATGGCGGCGAAGCTCGTCTCCTGCGGTTACACGGCTCTGGAGGCGCTCACGCAGATATTCCTGCCGTACTTCGAGGGCACTCCGTCGGAGGGCGAGATGGGCATCGTCAACAAGATGTTCTGCGCGAGGTAGCGCCCGGCCGGGCGTTTAGTCCCGATAATTTTTCATAATCAACACATTTTTAGTAATTTTGCAGTGGGTAGCCGCAAATGCGGTTACCGTTCACCGATGAGATAAAACAGAGGCCCGTATGTTATACCCAGTTGGAATACAGAGTTTTGAAAAAATCCGTCAAGGCGGATATGTCTATATAGACAAGACGAGTCTGATTTATAAGCTTGCCAATGAGGGATGCTATTATTTCCTCAGCCGTCCTCGCAGATTCGGAAAGAGCCTTCTGGTTTCCACGTTGGAGGCCTATTTCCATGGGAGAAAAGAACTTTTTGAGAGGCTTGCCATCTCTAAGCTCGAAAAGAACTGGGAAGAGTACCCGGTGCTGCACTTTGACTTCAGCGGAAAATCATACGCCCAATCAGACTCGCTCTCTGACATACTGAACATCCATCTCAAACAGATGGAGGCCAAATATGGTGTCGAAGTCATCAGCGACGCCTGCGATTCTCGTTTGAAAGGGATTATCGAAACCGCATACAGGAAAACCGGGAAAAAAGTCGTAGTGCTTGTTGACGAATATGACAAGCCTATCATAGACAACCTCACCCGCCCGGAACTTCGCGACTCCTTTAGGGAGACTCTTGAGGGCTTCTACGGCGTGCTCAAATCAAAGGACGATTATATCCGTTTCGGATTTCTCACAGGCGTGACCAAAATCGGAAAGATGAGCGTATTCAGCGGTTTGAATAACATTCAGGATATTTCAATGAGAGCCGAGTATACCGGCATCTGCGGCGTATCCGAGTCTGAATTGAAATCTTATTTCTCAGAAAGTGTAAGCAAGCTTGCCGCGGCCAATTCACTGACTGTTGCTGAATGTTATGAGAAACTAGCCACAATGTATGACGGATACCATTTCCGGCAGGACTGCGAGGGGGTCTACAACCCTTACAGCCTGCTCTGCGCATTCAATTACAATGAATTCGGCTATTATTGGTTCGAGACCGGAACGCCATCGTTCCTTGTCCAGTACCTCAAAGACGGGAAATATAATCTGGATGACATTTCAAAGAACACCGTCTCAATCAATATGCTTACAGGGACCAACTATGCTGAGCCGGCAGTATTAACCCTTATGTATCAGAGCGGGTACCTTACGATCAAAGGTTATGACGAAAGGTTCAAAAAGTACTATCTTGACTATCCGAATGAAGAAGTCAAGAGCGGCTTTCTTGATTCATTAAGCCAAATGTTCGCCCCTGCGCTAATAATTGACGGAGCATTCTCGGCCTCCTGTTTCGTGTCTGACATTGAGAGCGGCGATGTGAGTGGCTTTATGAACCGCCTCACCGCATTCCTATCAGACAACAATTACGAGATACAGGGCGATTTGGAGCTTTACTTCCAGAACACCATATCTCTGGTGTTCAAGATGATGGGGCTGTATGTCAAGACCGAATACCAGACTTCCAACGGGCGTATTGATGTCGTAATCCAAACCAGCCAGTTCATTTATATAATTGAGTTGAAACGCGACCAGAGCCCTGACATCGCCTTACAGCAGATAGAGGCTAAAGGCTACGACAAGCCCTTCCTCGCCGCAGGGCAGAAAATCATCAAACTCGGCATCAACTTCTCATCCGAGACCCGCACCGTCGACGGATGGAAGATGGCTGAATAAACAAACATTGAAATATCAAACGAATAGGCCGTCCTTCGGGGCGGCTTTTCTGTCTCCGTATCTCTGCATCGAGGCGCTCACGCAGATATTCCTGCCGTACTTCGAGGGGACTCCGTCGGAGGGCGAGATGGGCATCGTCAACAAGATGTTCTGCGCGAGGTAGCGCCCGGCCGGGCGTTTAGTCCCGATAATTCTTCATAATAAACACATTTTTTGGCAGACCAAGTGATAGTCGATGGGACTGAGGTATTCGAGAAGACATTTTCAACTTTTTAATCAAGATATATGTTGTATGTACAAAATATTGTACATAACTTTGCGGAAAACAATAATCAAAGATATGACTGTAGCGACTATATCAGAATTTCGTGCCAATGTCAAGCGCTATGTTGACGATGTTATAAACAACTCCGGATCGCTCATTATCAATAGGGGGAATACCGCGGCGGTCCTGATTTCCCTGGACGAGTACAACTCCATCAAGGAGACGGAGAGAATAATTTCGACTCCGAGGCTTTCGGGCAACCTGGATGAAGGTCTTGGCGAACTTAAGGAGGGTAAAACCGTCTCCGTGGACATTGACGAGCTATGAAACTTGAATTTTTGCCGAGCGCGTTAGACGCATATAAGGCCCTTAAAGTTTCCGATCCTGAGCGCGCCGCGAAGATCAAGGAGATTCTCCGAGACACTCTTGAGCATCCCGAAACCGGGCTGGGTGAGCCGACCAAACTTTCAGGCCAATACCTTGGCGTATGGATGAGGCGACTTTCCGCTAAAGACGAATTATATTATATCTTTGATTCTGAAAGAGTTGTAGTAATCTCTTTCTCCGAAAACGAAGAGACCGGCAAAGAAGTCAAGCCGAAAGGTCTGAACCTTGAGTCGTTCTCCGAGGATGAATACGCCTCCGTTATGGCTCTGATGTCC
Source organism: Anaerotignum sp. (assembly GCA_963600795.1). Classification (GTDB taxonomy): domain Bacteria; phylum Bacteroidota; class Bacteroidia; order Bacteroidales; family UBA932; genus Cryptobacteroides. The sequence goes on from CAVCDF010000187.1 coordinate 8,135, forward strand.
GCCAACAGAGGGAAAGACAATGAACCTAAAGTAGGGATTTTCTGGTATAACAGGGTGAAAAACGAACTGTTCGGAGTCGTGTCGCATAAAGTCAGCGACTATTCACGTGCCAATGCGTCGGACGGCAGGATAACCTGTTCCGAAATGCACGAAGATGTCTGGAAGAGGGAGTTCAGAAAGCAGAAGTATCACGGAAACGGGGAAGGGCCTTTTGTGGGAGCATATCAGGACAAGCCGAGGGGCCGTGTATTTTACAATATGGACACCGACACCTACGAGGTCGCTGTCGGAAAGTGGCTGGAAGATTATCCTCAGGCGTACGACCTGATCCTTGAGGAGTTCAATCTACCGAAAGAGAAAACGGCTCCGAAGTATGCCATCCATTGGGACATCGGAATGTCCTGGCGATGACGTAACCATTTTCGTCTTATTTTGTATAGGCCGTCCTTCGGGGCGGCTTTTTCTGTCTCCGCATCCACGCCGGAGCCGCTCACTCCGCGAAGTTGGCAGCCTCTGTCCGGTGGACGAAGGCCCGTCCGGGGACTCGCCGCGCGGAAATGGGACACGGCGGAGCCGCATCAATTTCCGCCCGCGTCCTTCGTCTCCGTCCATCCGGCAGCCCCGTATGCGTCGCAAGCGTCCCGCGGTGGGACGCCGGGACACATTAACTGTATCTATTATGGAACAAACACAGACTATCAACAGAGTCGAGCTGCAGGGACTCGTCGGCTCGGTAAGAAAACTCACCTGCGGCGAACGGGAGGCACTCCTGTTCTCCGTAGCTACCAACAGGGTCTACAGGGACAGCGAGGGCACTCCGGTCATAGAGACCACGTGGCACTCGTGCACGGCCTGGGACGGCGATGGCATCTGCCCGCTCGACGGCATCGCGAAAGGCATTCCGGTCCACCTGACAGGACGGATAAGGAACACGAGATACACCGGCAGGGACGGCGCGGAGAGAGTCGCGACCGAGATTGTCGCGGAGACACTTGAAGTCGTAAAGCTATGATGAAGTCGGTCAAGATGATAGAGGAGGGCGCAGCCCTCCTCTATGATGATATAGTCAGGCTCGTCAGAGACGGCCGGAAGATGGACCTCACCGACCACGTCTACGGCTACGTGTACGATTATTACGATGACTCAATAGTCGAGACCGATGTTCTCGAGCTGCGGATTGTCGACGACACGCTGTTCGCCTTTATGGACTATGCCGGGACCGGAAGGGAGTTCACCGAAGAGGAACGGGACGCGATGCTCGGTATGCAGGCCCCAAGGGGCCTTCCCGGATGGTACGCCCTCGACGCGGGGTTCTACGGGCTTCAGGTCCAGACGCTGCTCTCGATAGCGGACGCGCTTGAACCGGGACAGGAGGAGGACTGAATATGGAGAAGGTGAACATCGGAGACCGCATCCGCATCGTCCGGATGGACGACGACGGAGGCAAAGACACGCACGCTGGAGACTACGACGGGCGCACCGGCGTCGTCGAACATATCGACTCTCTCGGGCAGCTGCACGGCAGCTGGGGCGGGCTGGCCGTCATCCCGGGAGTCGACGGGTACGAAGTCATAGGTGCGGAAGACTCCAAAGCCCTTGGGACTAAGATAATCGGGCTTCCTTAGTAACAGTATGGATAAAAAAAGGAAGAGAAACTCTTCCTTTCAATACCTCACATCCATCAAATCAAGACCTTCATTCTTTTCAAACCTTCCACAAATCAACGCAAGGACTTTACCATAATTTGTCCGTATCTTCAAATATCGTTTCACAATCAGTTCCACCAATTGATGTATAGATGGAAAATCATCGAATCCGTGTCTCTTTTTATTCTCAATATATGCATTCTTGACATCATCGTTCTCTAGTAAATGCATTACATTCTCAAACACAGCCATCGTTTTATATAAAACCGTGTCTTTCATTTTTAACTTCGTTTCCTGTTTTGACTTGCATTCCTTACATTGTTCATATGCTTCTTGTGTAAATGCGGAAACTTCACTTGTATCACAATGATACATCGCACCTAATATCTCATAAAACTCTTCACCGTCTAACCACCTCATCAACGGATTACGACCTAATTTCAAGTGACCAATGCATTTCTTATAAATATTGCTCCA
>CAVCDF010000188.1:0-10091 GCA_963600795.1 Anaerotignum sp.
TTTTGAATTGTTAAACTTTATAAAACCGTCCGGATTTTTACCGGACACTAATGATTCATTATATGAAAAAGAGAATTTTTATCTCACTCTCAATCGCGGTGTGCCTTTGTATGGCATCTTGCGAAAAAGATGTTGCCGTCAACCAAGAGAAGGTGGCTGTGGAAGAAATCAAAAAAGATCTTTCCAGACCACTGGAGTTCTCCTCAAAAGAAAGTCTCCTTGATGCAATCAAGGCGTTTGATCCAGACGCACCTGCAACCAGATCTCTCGTGACGGGATTTGTTTCCTATTATGATTCTGTTATGCAGGAAGAAGATTATGATGAAAGGCCAAATGCCATATTCAGTGAGGCTTTCGGGTCTATATTGAATCCTGAAGGAGAAGTCATATATGGTGATACATTCTTGAAAGTAGGCCTTCAAGGTTTGTTTTATGGTCCGGTAGATGCAATTGACAATATTCGTTTATTGGCTGAAAGTGAGAATATAAACATTAACTCATTCGAAAAGGTCTTAGTCGGTGACAATGAAGAGTATCGTTTCATAGATAATCCGTCAATTTATCTTTCTGATACTTTTGGAATGTTTTCAGATTCTCCATCATCTGATTCTGAAACGCTGATGACGAGAACAGATATCGCTACATATTCTGATCCTTCAGTTGGAGTTATCTGGGGAGAGGTAAAAACTAAGAGAGGAGGCGAAATGGATAATGATTATATCTGGCCAAAAGGTAGTGCCCAAAAAACAAATTTCACCAGTAAGGTTGTAAATGATACTAAAATATATAAGCAACACTACGCTGGATTATACGATGAAAGTGGGGTCAAAACTAAAACCATGAAGAAAAAAGGCATCTTTTGGAATAAATTCACTGCTGATGTCACTTCTGCAGTGATAGGCGTTATGATAAGTGAGCAAGGTTATGAACTTAAAACAATTCCACCGTATGGTTGGTATGATGTGTCTAAAACCCATTACAAAGGTGAGACTTTTATGATTGCAACAAAGATTGTCGCCTCTTATACGGGGCTGCCTGTGAATTCTAAGGCGGTCGAGAATGAATGTAATGATGCCTTGATCTGGGCCAAGCAAAATGGCGTTGATATTTCTGACGTTGAAGGAGTAAGGTACGTTGTGACATCAATGCCTGATATAAGTCCTGTAAGATTAAAAGATAAAATTGTACAAAAAAACGCAGCCAAGAACACTCTGATATTCAATCTGCTGACCTCTGGTGGGACATTCTATATTGATGAAGGAAAGGTGCATGGCTTTAAAACCAAAGGTACTCCTCCGTATAGTGTAGATCTTGTCGTATATTATGGATTTTCAGAGTATAATGGGGAAAAGAGGGGCTTCAAGCTAATCTGCGCTCGAAATGCGAATTGAGTTGTTTCGGTATAATAATTGATAAGGAGTGTTGTCGTAATTTATATAAGTCTATGAAAAAGTTTTTTCCACAATTGGCCATCACGCTGATTATCTTGTGTGGCTCATTGACAATGTCCGCGCAGGAATCTTCATTGAGGTCTGCCGGCTATAGGGGAAGCGTTACTCTTACCGACCAGTATTTTGCCATTGTCGGTTTTGAAACATCACACGGATATATGTTTAATGAGCATCATTATCTGGGTGCGGGGGTGGGAGGCTTCTTTATCCCTACCGACAACTACCCACGCTTTGGACAAGTGTTCGCGGATTATCGGGCATACTTGTCTGACAGATCGAGCACGATGGTGGCTGGTGTCAAGGTCGGTTTCTGTCACGCTTTCAAGACTGACAGTGGAAACCACAATGGCTATAGCTTTATGAATGCCGCGACAGTGGAACCAAGTCTTGGTTGGATTTGGGGTGGTCGGAAAGGAAGCGGCTTTGGCATAAGTCTTGGCGCTCAGGTCTTTATTCATAAGGATGATGTGGCTGCGTTGCCGAAGCTAAACTTCTTCTACGAGTTCTAAACATCGTCTTCAGAGCGGAATTGCAAAAAAACGTTTTTGTCTCTTCCACTTTCTTTAGTATTCTTGATTTGTAGATATCGTTGAAGCATTAGTCTCACAATATTCGTCCTTCCCTCCGTAGGCATCCGCGAAGTAAGGCGAAAAGACAAACGGCAAGGCAAATTCGCTTCCTGTTCCAGATGCGTTTTGTCTTGCCTTTGTTGTCTTGTGTGCTCGCCTGAGCATTGCGTCACCTTCCAGAGGAAAGGAAGGCCGTCCGTTTTACCGGGAGGTATGAGAATGTTAAACATTAAAGGTAAATTGATTATGCTTCATCCAATCAACGAGACAGGAAAGGCAAGGAAAATCTTCCTGCGCATCTCGAACGGTGCGATCGTTTCAAAGAAAAACGGCGAGGTGACCTCATTCGAGGCTATTTCCGGCGCCCTCAAGGGCATTGAGCTCAAGGAACACGAGTTCGAGAACAAGAAGTTCCGCAACTGGCACATCCTGCTGTCCGACACGGAGACAGGAGAGGAATATGACATCTCCGTCAGCCGTGACTCAGGTGCGTTCAAGTCCATCGTGAGAAGTCTTGTAACCGAGCAGGGACTCGGAAACCTTGAAGACATCAAGATTGAGGTATATACCTCGAAGACAGGCTTCACGAATGCGTTCGTGAGTGCCGGAGGCCAGAAACTCCACTGGACCGACGAGCCGATGCCGCCGGTACGATATGTCACTGTAGGAGATAATGAGGTCGCAGACAACAGTGTACAGATGAACTGGATACAGACTCTGGTTGACAGGATCAATGCCCGTGTGTCGGGGAAGACAACATCTGGGCAAGATGTTCAGGAAGAGGATGATCTTCCTGAAGAGTTTGATAACTAGAACTGATTGACGGAATCATCGAAGGCGGCTATGGAAATCCATAGCCGCCTTCGTCATGTCAGATTCCTCTTACTTTGGATCGCTGCTGCTTGGCACTCTGCTGGAAGGATTTGCAGTCTTCTTTGTCTGGTGTGAGGTTCATCTCTTTTCTAGGATTGTCTATTGCGAATTGTGCCTTTGCCGCGGTCGTGGCAGTTCGACGGACTTCCGAATTGGAAGGAACATTTGCGTTGTTACTCTTTTGCTTCAGCCTGTCACTTATCCAGACTCTTCCGACACCGACCACAGGCAGGAATAATCCCCACAAGAATCCACGCAGGGCGCCGATTTCCCGGCGGCTGCCCATTACGGCTCCCGTTATGGCGGAGCCTCCAGTTATTGCACCCATCACAACCAATGCGGTGACAGCGATCTCCAGCACACCCATAGCATCACCTCCTTCTGCTTTGGGCTGAATGGCTTTGTGACAGCCGTATGGCCCTGTCTTCAGGTCTCGGGTGTTGAATACGCCCTCCGACTTTCCGCATCACGGACGGCAGCTCGGATTCCTTGTAGTCCACTCTTGCGTCTTTGCAGGCCTTGCGCTCCAGCACCTCCTGCGATATGGTGGAGCCGTCGCGTTTGATATGCCGCACCTCGACCGGATTGAATCTTCTTCCGACAAGCGACGGGTGGCTAAGCGAGTAGCCGATACAGGCGAACCTGTGACAGTCAGACGGTGATGTCTCGGCGCACATCAACGCCTGTCGCTCTCCCTTGCGAGCGTCATTGATTATCCCGTCATAGACTTGCTTGAAGCCTTCTGTCTTTGTCATCTCCTCATAGGTGAGTTCTTTCGGAGGCATCGTGATGAACCGTTCCTTGAATGCATATTCATTGAAAACATCCTTCCCGTCCTCGCCGCGCATCAGCCACCCTTTGGGGGCATGCACTTCGGCGGGAATGCCGAGCGTTTTCGCGGCCATGATGCCGGCCTCATCCGCTCCGGTCTGCCCACCGCTTCGTATTGACCGTATCTTCACTCCGAACGTTTCAACCAGTTCCCTCATCACCGACACGATGATTGTTGTCACGGCATCCTGACTTAGACCTTTCGAGACAAACGTATTCATACAGTTCCCGGCTATATTGATTTCAAGCGGAGTCGATTTTTCCTTGCCGGTCATGCAGGAAAGTATGTCCGAAGCCATTGCTTTCGGATCTTGCGCCCCTTTCTCCAGCGGTATCTGGATCAGTTTCCCCTTGGCGGCATTTTCTGTCACTCTCTCTCCTGCTGTGGTGAAATCAGCGGCAAAGACGATTGTGAGGTCAGCCTTTGCCGCATTCTCCCGGGTCCGTTGCGCATAACCGCCTTCGGACATGGTGAAGCGAACTTCGTCGCCTTCATCCGGAAGACAGGTTCTTCTTATATGACCGCCCATCACATCGCCGTTGAATTGATACTTTATCCCGGCCTCCTCCAGTGAGTCTTTCAGAGAATCCTTGTTGAATTGTGGAAAAGACTTCGACTGGGGCCAACTGCGCACGTCCCGGACAAAGGTGATTCCGTTACGTCTCAGGTTGGCGATGAATCCATCGATGGTCAGGTTGGAGTGCCCTATCGTGAAGACGGCCCCTTTGTGCATAGAACGATAGATGGCCTCGTCGAAAGTCATGGCCTCGGACGAAGATGCGTAGTCATGCCGCACGTTTGTGGCCACGGTCCTCACGGACATATCCTCATCAGATACGGGCATCGCCCGGGGAATCTCCCCGTCTATCTTGGACAGGTCGTCAAGCATCATCTCAATGAATAAGGGCCGCAGAGGAACAATCCCGTGCGACCCTTTGTCGTATTAAGAAATAAAATATTATTCCACTTTCCTGGCGCCGTCGCTGATCACGACATCGTAGATCTTCGGGTCGTGACCGAACTTGGCAGGGAACTGCTCCTTCACGGCGGCGATGAAGCCATCGTAAAGCTCTTCCTTGACAAGATTGATGGTGCAGCCGCCGAAGCCGCCGCCCATGACGCGTGAACCTGTCACATCGCACTTGCGGGCGAGTTTGTTGAGGAAGTCGAGTTCTTCGCAGCTGACCTCATAGAGCCTGCTCAGACCGAAATGAGTCTGGTACATCATCTCGCCAACGGTCTCGTAGTCGCCTCTCTCAAGAGCGTCGCACACGTCGAGAACTCTCTGGACCTCACCGATGACATACTCGGCGCGGAGGAAATCCTCCTCAGGAATCTCTTCGCGGACCTCGTCCAGCCAAACCCTCTTGGCATCGCTCAGGAATTCAACCTCAGGATGGTTCTTGCTGATGGCCTTGGCGGCGTTCTCGCAGGAGGCGCGGCGCTTGTTGTAGGCCGATGAAGCCAGTTCATGCTTTACGCAGGAGTCGATGAGGACAACCTTGTAGCCCTTCGGATCGAACGGGAAGTACTTGTACTCCAAAGTCTTGCAGTTCAGACGGATCAAGCTGCCCTTCTTTCCGAAAATCGATGCGAACTGGTCCATTATGCCGCAGTTGACTCCGCAGTAGTTATGCTCGGTGGACTGGCCGATCTTGGCAAGTTCAAACTTGTCTATCTTGTTCTCGAACAATGAATTGATGGCATAGGCGAAGGTGCTTTCAAGAGCCGCGGAAGAAGAAAGTCCTGCTCCGAGCGGAACATCTCCGGCGAAAACGGTGTCGAAACCTTCGACCTTGCCTCCGCGCTTGATGGTCTCGCGGCAGACTCCGAAGATGTAGCAGGCCCACTGCTGCTTCGGTTTGTCCTCTTCGTTGAGACCGAACTCGACATACTCGTCATAGTCCAGGGAAAAAGCCTTGACCTTCTTGGTTCCGTTCACCTTGACCTCGGCCATTATGCCGCAGTCTATAGCGCCCGGAAAGACATATCCTCCATTGTAGTCAGTGTGTTCACCGATAAGATTGACTCGGCCAGCGGAGGCGAAAACCTCGCCCTCGGTCCCGAAGAGAGTGCTGAACTTCTCTCTGATTCTGGTTTTCATTTCCATATTATGTGATTTTTAAGTTGTCTGCATCACGGCACTGATATCAAGTCAACATCAAACCAATGCCATACAAATTTAACAATTATTTTACGGAATAACCAACAGAATATGGAAGTCGTTGAGCAGGTATTAACTATTTGCTGAAGACAGATAGTTGATGATCAAAGTACTTTGTCTTTTTCTATCTTTGCATATGCGTTTGAAAAATATCCTGAAAGACCATTTTCTATTTGTATTCTCAAATCCTTGGACAAACTCTTTCTTGGCTCCATTGGAACTTTTTCATATACCTGTTCGGCAATTTCATTTATCATTTCTAACAAACGACAATCAGAAGAAAGAAGAGATATAACTTGCCCTAAGACTTGCAGATCATCAGCTTTAACATTTATCCAAAATCTTTTCGTTAAGAGTTCTCTTTTATCATCAAAATTAACACTCATCGAGAAGTCATATATTTTACCCAAAGAGATTAAAGTACATATTTCAGGATACGTTAATCTGATAGAAGAAACTAATGCATTTTTAAACTCTTTATCGAACGCTTTCCGACTATTTTTAAAGGGAAAGTCAATCATGGATGCATTCGACACAATCTCACTTGTCTCAGTAATCAGCAGGTCATAAACACCACCTTCGTTTTTCACGATATTAATGTTAAGATTACCTGATGGTGACTCAATATCAACGCTCTTGATAACTACATCAGAAGCAAAAAGTTTAACTCCTGGCAATAGTATACATACGATTAACAACACTACTTATTTTAGCCGGTAAAAACCGAGCAAATTTTAATCTTATTTTCATCAATCGGCTCAATGGGGCATTCTGCCCCAGCCGCCGAGGCTTACCCCTGAGAAGTTTTTCATAGAGCATGGAGGCTTACGCCACCTTCCTCTCGAACTCTTCTCTGTACTCGAGCGGGGATTTGTACCCGAGCCTATAAATCAACCATTGCCGGTTGTAGTTTTCAACGAACTTGCTAATGGCCTCGTTGGCATCTTCCAGTGTCTTGAAGTGATGAAGACTGAACACTTCCTCTTCAAGCGTCCTGTTGAACCTTTCTATGCAGCCGTTGCATTCCGGCTGCCGTACATAAGCCTTAGACATATTCAACCCCAAGAACTTCATTTCTGTCATAAAGTCGTTTGAGTCATACTGGGAGCCGTGGTCGCTGCGGAGCTTGAGGGCTGTGCCCTTGCAAACATCCTTCTCTACACTCCCGAAGCGCTTCCTCACGGCAGTTTTCACGGGCTCCATCGCCTCATATCGCGTTCCCCGCTTACAGGTATGCCACGATATCAGTTCATCATTGAAGTGATCTATAACGCCAAAGAACCAGCACCAGCCTATGTCTTCCACAAAGAACTTCTTGCCATCCGTGCCCCACAGCAGGTCAGGCTTGTCTTGGACAATCTTGCCTTCATGCTTACGGACTCTGACCGTGGCTTTGTCGTGGCGGTATGGGCTCAACAACTCATTCTCCCGCATAATCTTCAGCACACGGTCCTTGCTTGCACGATTCCCAGCCCGGCACATTCTGACCCAGATTTTAATGTATCCCTCGCTCACAAACGGAGATTCCTTAATCGCCTCATGGATGGCGGCAAGCACCTCTTCATCATTCAGTCGGGGTTTGGGGCCACGTTTCTGCGGTGAAGAAGAAGCCTTTTTGCCATACCAGTTCCCGCTGGAACACCCCACAACGCGGAGAATCATGCTTGTCGGATACCGATCTCCAGTCTTCTCGTATACTTCTTCGGACAGGATGGATACTATCCTTTTCTTAGTTTCGCGACCAAGGCGTTCTTTTTTTTTACAAGGTCCAGTTCCATCTCCAGCTGTCCTATGCGGCGCTCTGCCTTTGCCAGCTTGGACTCTTCGGGACTCTTCTTGAAACCCTGTGTCCCATTTTCAATGAACTCGTCACGCCAGGCGGAGAGCTCCGCCATTGTTATACCATACTTGCGGCTCAGCTCCTCTGCTGACTCGCCACGAAGAAGTCCCAGAACCGCTGTGCTCTTGAACTTCGCTGATTTTCTTCCGTTTCCCATACGAACACAAAATTACGTTTTTTCTTTGTCTTATTTTGTGCTCGGTCAAATTGGCGGCTAATATATACTGTATTTCTCATAATCACAAATTTTTTGAATCTATTCCAATGAATACGTCATCTTTTGAAAGTGGAGACAATTTACCGGTAAACGTAACCCTTTGATATAAAGGAGAACCGTATATTCTGATATGACAATAAGCGCTGTTTTTAAAAAGAGTTATTCTGACTTTGCCGTCAATGCTTTTACTCAATCTCATTTCTATGGTTCTTAAGTCTTTATTATCAGCACTTACCTTAAAACCAGATGCCTTGCATTTGTAAGTACACGTATTGTCATTAATATCGTCAAAGGTGCAGTCATATTCATATGCTTGCAAAATTGCGTTGTCTCCTTCAAGAAGGAAGAAATTTGTCTGCGGATCACAACCTAAAATCTTGTTAAGTCTTTCAAATATAATACGATCGAACTTTATAACGAATGTTTTTGTATCCAATGCTTTAATTGCTTGATCATATTCAACACTGTCGATTGCTTTCAAGGTTGCTTTATGATTCCTATCCTTGATATTCTGTCCAAATGATGGTATCATAAATGTGCAGAATGCCACTAATATGATAGTATTAATTTTCATAAGTCAATTAGAATTTATTGTTATTAATTTTATTGATAATCGCAGGAAGTAATTTCGGTTGTACTCTAGGTGACATTATATAATTTTGGTATTCTGCAGGAATTGTTTTCCATAAAATTAGATATTGACGAAAATCATCTATATCTATATTAGAATATGCATTACTACGAATCCACTCGGATAATGTCAATGTTTGGCCATTTTTCAATCCCGCTTGTGCATATTTCATATTAAGAGCCATTTCTGTATAGCCTTCCTCTCCATCGACAAAACACATATAATCCATAATTAACTGAGCTTCAAACTCTATGTTGAATGGAATCTCGTCATAGTCAGAATATATAACTCTCTGCAAAGCATGTATAAGTTCCTCATACAATGCTCTATCTGAATAAACTTCTTCTGATTTAAAATAAACTGTATTACTCGGGCTATAGTATCTTACATTAGCAGTTTGGCTCGTATCCAACATAACATTCAGTCTTTGAAATACTCCAACAGATTCAGTATTTATATATTCTATATAGTCAAGAATAGCTTTGCTAACTTCATCATGATTCTCAATATAGTCCATGAATCCTTGCAATTGCACATATAAGGCGGGAGAATAAGTCTCGAATAAAAGAGACAAATCAACAAACGGGATAACTGTACCAACATCACCAGGCGAAAAATAACTATTGTCCACTAGTGAACAAATACGTATATTCTCAGCCTTAATAGATGGTCCAGTACATAAATATGAAGTTGAATTTAAAGAACGGCTTTCATAAGTCTTGAAAATATTATTTCCATTTTGTCTACAAGTGTAATAATACTTGTAAATAGGCATAATTTCGCAAGCAATTTTGGAACGTGTTTTTACAGTATCAGTAAAAGAAACATCATTATCAGGTACTTGTGTGCAAGTTCTGTATTTAAGGCCCTCATCAACATACCATCCATTTATATAATCACCTGATAAAGTGTAATATAGAATCAAACCTGAAAAGTCTTCAGGAACGTTCATATAGGAAACATCGCTTAAACTGAAATTATGCGTTTCAAGATAGTGCTTGCTACCTATAATTGTCATAAGAAAGACATTAGGAGATGAGTTTTCTCCGTACGGTATTTGCACAACAGCTCTTGAAAGATATTGTTGATAACGTAAATCCCCACTTCTATCAAATATGATTTTAGAATCTTGCGTAAGCAAATGAATAGGGCTTGACATAAGAATATTAGTTTCTACAGTTGTTGAACTATTTTTGTGATTATACACCAATGCTTCTTCCCATACTGGCATAAAATCGATTACCATAGATGATTCATTGGAACTTCTGACTTTAATAATTGGAGTACCTGATTTAAAATCTGCAAAAATTGCCTTGGATTTTTCAATTGCAGCAAAGTACTCATCTTTGTTTACATTACCATAAATTACATCATTTTTGTCTTCTATGCATGATATCGCAAGATATGCGAAAAGCAATGGAAAAAGAAAACTACGATAGTGTTTATTCTTCATAATAATACATTAGTGTCCGGTAAAAATCCGGACGGTTTTATAAAGTTTAACAATTCAAAAT
>CAVCDF010000189.1:0-9904 GCA_963600795.1 Anaerotignum sp.
ATCTACACCCATTTCCATTGTGGTCGAGCAAGAAAGGATGTTGAACTCTTTGTTCTTGAACATCTCGATGCGTCCCTGAGCATCCGACACTTGACTTGTATGTTCACAATTGATGAAAATGTCTGGGTAAGACAGATAAATGTAAAGGCGGTTGCTCCAAAGCGGCATAAGCTCTGGCCTATTATTATTTAGCCAGTTCTTAAGTTCGGTTGATGCTACCCTAATTTTAGTGTTCGGATCTATTCCGTCTGTATACGGGAATGACTTCCAAGTGCCAAGTTTGCAAGTGCATACGGAATATGGCTCATAAGGACTTCTTCCCTTGAATGTAGTATCAACAGGACGCCCCGTTATAGGACAGATTTCTCCACCGGAGTAAAGCTTGAATGCAATCTTCCTTAGATTAAGACGCCAAGGTTCTGAGACTATACCTTGAAAATCCGTACGGTTATCTTCCGTTTTCCACCTCTTCTGGCCTTTATGCATTCTGCCGTTTGAACCAGTTAAATAGGCATCGGCAAAAACTTTACCCTTCTCTATGAGCCCTATGGATGTTAGCGTATCCCACACATCATTGAGCACTGCCTGTTTCTTCGTGTGTCGATCAAAGTCGCTAATTGTACAGTTCGGGCCAAACAGAGAATCAAGCATCTTTGCAAGCCTGCCGTTGCCATCAATGGGAGGCGTAGCAGGACGGCGCTGTTCGTCTGTTCTTCTGAACTTTCGCAGACTGTTGATGTCGAAATCCCAGCCGTCGTTTTCTTTTTCAGGATAGAAGAATGTCGATCCATCCGTCCTTAGTTTATAATCCAGATATATCTTAAGAAAACCTTTCCAGTCATCGACATCAATCCTATTTGCCGGAGGAAGTACAGTATTGAGATCCATAACAGATTGTGGGATTGTGGCGATTGTTTCCAGATCTGGATAATAAGTATGGAACATACCTAGAGTCTCAGGAGCATCGCTCAATTTCGGGCGTTTTTTCATTGCTATATAAAGCGCTGCCAACACATACTTCCTCCGATTTTCCTGAATATTACCGTCCTTCCCGAATACAGTATCGGCATATCTTAGGATATTCTTATCCTTTAGCAGGTATTCAACCGTCTCCATCCAAGTCTTAAAGTCACGGGTATATTGCGGTCTTTCGATGCGGAGATCAGAAAGTCTATTCTCCTCCCTTGATGTGCGATTTGGCTTTGCCTCAAGAGCTTTGATTTCTTTATCGACAGCTTTCAAGTTTATAGCGCGATCTCTTTCCTCAACTAACAGCCAGTTGAACATGCGGCTGTATACCATAATAGTCTCGTTATCAAGACACTGTGAGAGGGCTGCTTTCGCCGCGCCCTGACGGCTGTCTGTAAAGGTTATGAACTGACGGCCTTCGTAAGGCTTGTTTTTGTCAATAGTTGTTTGCTGAGGATCGGAATAAGAAGGGCTGACCTCATTAAGGAGGTCTCTTGAAACAACGCGACTCATGAAGGCTGCTGAAAGATTGAATTTCCTAATGTTCTCGCGACCTTCACCACAGAAAGGACATCCGTCAGAAGGATTTGAAAAGAAATACTTGCCAGTGATGTCCTCTATAATTCTATTGTCGGCCCCAACATCAAAATGAACCTCATTCCCAGCGCTGGGCAACATGCTGGAAATGCCGATATAACGATTCCCTTCCGGATCATTACTCCCGTTGGCGGAAGTTTGCTGTACGAAATTGCTGCTTGGATCCTCATCGAAGAGTCCTGCGGTATCGGATCGAATCCTTTCAAAGCTACCGCTACCGGACCGAGTATCGAACTTGACAAGCCCGTATCCGAGAATGGCCCCACATTTCTTGCAGTAGTGTGCCTCTATGACGCTCTTGACCGGCTTGAGATCCGCCTGGCCGAGAGGAATTGAAGCAAGCAGGTCAAAGGCAAGGGCATTAGCTTCAGCAAGATCCACATATAGGCCGTTGTTGAGGGATTTGAAAAAGAAGTGGGCTTTGACTTTGAAACCTTTTTCGGCACAATCATCAAGGATGTCCAGTTTCTCCTCTATTGTACTGCCACCCGTAACAATTTCATTCAGCTTGGCGTAACCTTTCGTATAAAAGTCACCTATGACCATCGCTTTGTTTAGTCTTACATCAGAGAAAGAAGGCGCTATCCGGATGTTGGTAACAACATCTACATTCTGCTCACCTGTAATCCCTTTTATGAAATCAGTAAGTTTTGCTGTATCGCCTCCAGAAATGGTAGCTGAAGAAGTGGCAAAGCGTATGTCTCCCTGTTTCGGTCTACCGAAGGCCTCCCTTACTCTTCTCAAGAGTTCAGAGAGTTCAGCTGCAGCGGCGCCGGTAAATGTGTGAGTTTCATCGATGATTATCCACTGTAGGCTTCCTGCCTCTCGGGAGTTGTCTATTATCTGGTTGTCAGTCTTTCGCAAGAGCATATACTCCAGCATCGAGGGACTGGTAAACAGGATGTCAACGCCATTTTGTCTCATATCTTTGCGATAGAAAACTTGATGCCCGTATTCATTCTTGACAGCATCTGGAATTGGGAATTTCGCATTTTCCTCGTCCTCTTCCATATCTCCGTTATAAATCGCATAGGTCAAATTCGCACCGCTCATTTTTATGAAATCCTCAAGCCTGTCCCTCTGGTCTGTCATCAGGGCATTGAGAGGATAAAGGAATATTGCCTTAAGGTTCCGGAAATTAACTTGGTGGCAGCTTTTATCCGCAAGGTCTTTTACGAGGGGAATCATGAAACACTCTGTCTTGCCAGATCCGGTGCCTGTAGTGACTACTATGGATCGGCCGCCGAGAAGTTTTTCCCAACACTCAACCTGATGCTTGTAAGGAGGGGTACTGTATGACCATAAATTGACATTGGACTTTGTTGTTGACAGCATCTCCCAGGATGCCTTGGAACCAACATAGGGGGTCCAGTCTGACATATTTTCCAGAACAATATTCTTCCCGACGCAGTCTTTTACGATGGCCTCAAGTTTTTGACCATAAAAATTCTGCATATTATTATGCCCCTTTGTCCACATGGACATCAAGGTCTCCTTGATGCTTTCTGAGCAATTCTCGTAGATGTTGCGGAATTTCATACTAAGTTGTTTTAATTACTTTTAATCTGTGTGATAATATCTTCAAGAATATCTTCATCGTTGAGCGACCGAAGAATATCAATGCTTCCTTTTTTGTTCTTCTCGCTAAATATCCGGAACAATTCTTTCTTATTGCCCCGTATAAATTTAGCAATGGTTGAGGCCTTGCTGCTGGTACGCGTAAACTTCATATTGCCAGACTCCAGGATTACAGAACTCAGGGTGGCTAGTTTATATCTTACTGCGCCATTGGCTCCCGGCCTGGTTCTAAAAAGGTTCTCCATGTACTTGCTGCAGGGGTGTCTGTCGGCAAATTCTTTCCAGCATCCGGCCGGAATCAATATCCAATCTAACATGAACTCTCCGACAAGCCTCCAAAGTCCTACATAATCAACTGGAAACTGTTCTTTTTCACATTGCGAAACATGCATTTCAAAGAAGGTAACAAGACGATTTTCAAGGCCATCATTAAATGTACATAAGGCTTTTATCTCATCAAACCATCCATAATGACACCGAATTCTTCCAGCTATATTGAATGCCCTGAGAGCAGTTCTGTAATCATTCGCCATGGACTGTTGCGTGGAGAAATAAGATTCAACTCTGAATTTCTGCTTCTGATTCTTATCTGACGGGCTAATTCTAGTTTTATCGCTTTTCCCAGGCTTATATTTTGGACGGAAATAGATGTCGGGACAGACATTCCCTTCCAGTGATTGAAATATGACCCCAGGAATTTCTTTGATGGAATCAGGCAGAACGATATGCAACCACCTCATTTTGTTGTAGTTGTCAACCTCATCGATTTGGAGCCCCAAAGGAACAACTTCCCCTTTGTTGCTGGGGACAAATATGAATTTCATCTGTTGGGGATCAATAGACAAGGATTGGCCGCGCTCAAGGATAAGGGAATATTTATCGTCCTTTTCCAACTTTTTGTTGAAAAGATAGAACCTGCACCCCTCAACCGAACACTCGGTAGCGTTGCCCAATAGCGCCCTCTTTACAAAATCATTCAACTCAAGCCTTCCATTCTCGGAAATATGATTAAGAGAAACACCTGTCGAAGAGAATCTACGATGGATATATGCCCCGGCAAATACGGTCGCCACGGCATTTTGAGAATAGATGACACGTCCCTGGTTAGTCTCTTTGAGGATGTCCGAACAGTCATAAGGCCAGAAAACTCCGAGGTGAAGGATATTGCCATTGGAGTCAGAAATGTCAAGCCGGCAACCGTCGCTCTCCCTGGTGTTCTGGTATGAGCAGATTATATTGCCGTTGGCGTTAGGCTGAAGTCCGACGTCTGCTCTTATATTAAGTCCTGCCATCCCGGTTATCTCTATGCTACCATTAACACTATTCTGCGTAACCTTTCTAGTAATAGAAGAGCGGACCGGCAAGAAGAAACAGTCAATTTTGGTCTCCTTGCCTTTTGCCTTTATCCTCAGATGTTTCAAACCGGGTAATTGGTTCTGCTCAACACCAGACAGATTTTTCCATTCCGTTCTATCATCAATGGCTGTCTTAACCTGAACTTGTAATTCGGTTTCAGCCACATCTTTCCAAAATTCGTTCCCCCCTTTGTCAGTTTTGCCCAACTTGGCAACAAACGTCTGAGAATCCGTAACGAATACGGGAATGACATCACCAGTATCTGCGGCCATGCATTCGAACTTGTTGCCGGTCCTACCAAAGAATTCGTCGCTTGTGAATAAAAGCGCCATAGGTTCGGCAAAGAGACTACCTTCAGCGTTATTGAAAATTGCCTCGCGGCCACTTTTGTCATTAGATCGGAGTACACCTCTGCCATCCGTCAGGAAGATGTAATCGAAGCCGGAGTTCCCCAAGGGCATAGCTTCGGATGACGACCATTTTTCCGGATTAAACATAACAAGCGAGAATCTAGCACTACCCCCGGACGAAGTGTAATTAACACCATCTTGCGAGAACATTTGAACAAATCCCTTATTCTTGGGATTCTTTATCCTTTGAGTGCATATGACATTATCTCCGTTCATAACATTGAATTCGATGTCTTTAAGGATTGGCAAATCGGTTTCAATGATATTTGAATCCTCAAACGGAATCCAGTCTCCTTTACCACACTTAAAGTAGGGAATGATGACAAGGGAATCTCCACATCTGAATCTGATTCGCAAATCGCTGATTCCAACAGGATTTCCTACTCCCCAATATTCAAGTTCGTTAGTTGTTATGGCATAGTTGCGAACGTTGTCAGCGGCGGATCTGGATTTTATGCAGGTTTTCAATACCGAAGGAAATCCCTCCATTTTCCAGAGATGATACTCTATTGAAAATTTGCTTCGCTGGCTCTCTTCCTTGGCCTTATTTAGAGCATCCATGAATTCGGAGAATGTCCACGCTGTGCTATTGTTGATTTTCTCATCACCATCGTAAGGCATGGTGCCTTCTCGAAGACAAGGCAGAAGATTTCTGATGCTCGTTGATCTATTGATTGTCTGATTGTTTCTGAAAAGCATGTCGGCAAGGCCATCATCAATATCGCCTTCTGCAGCGTATAGATCCTCAAGTGTCTTGATTAAAAGATTGGCCTTGTCTTCTTTTAGTTTGGTGATGACATCAAAAACAGGTATGCCCCCCTCTGCGCATAGAGTATCAAGCCACATGGTTCTGGACTGCGGGATATCAACATTGACTTTGTCATGCTCAATATTGCAGATTTCGACAACCCGTTTATATATGTTCGTGTTCAGCCCATTAATGTCCATCTTGCATTTGTTACAGTATTCCCTTTTCCACCTTTCACCGATACAGTACCTTATCAGTTGAGCGGTTTCCTCCGGCATTTCTGACAATGCAAAATTGAGGTTAGGAATCTCTTCTATCAACGTCCGGATTCTCTGATAGAGATCCAAAGAAATCTTGGACTCCCAGACATGCTTGTCTTTATCGAGCAAAGATGCCATATTTAAAATCCGATTTCGGAACGGCTCGAATTCTATTTTTGTCACGTCAGAAGGTTTCCTGCCCATAGATCAATGCGATTAAATTGAGATAAATTCAACTTTCTTCAAAATTACAGAAAATTTTCGAATAATAAAAGGTTCCAAACAAGCAATTTTTGTTTGATTACTTTCTTCCAATAATTTCATACCCTTGCTGCAAATAGTATCTAGGGAAGAGCCAGTAATTCCACATGGGTATTAAAGATGGTCAAAAAAGGGACATCGATAGGTTGCCCAGTTCCCGTCACCTGAAACAGCCCAAGTCGCTGACATAGCGTATGACTCACCGGAGGAAGCTATGAAGGCCGCGGGAGAGGATAAACTGCCGGAAGATGAGACTTACAGCAGTGAGGTGGAGTAGAACGCTGGCAGATGTCGGAATTCCGGGCACTCCCCCGCCCCAACATTGGCCGGAGGCCAACTATGCGAGTGAGGCGGTGAAGAGGTAGAGAGACGCAACTAAGCTACGCGACTTCAGATTGGACGGCCCCTGGCCGTCCAATCTTGTTCTCATCCCGCTATATGAAACTTCATTGCGGGATAGCTACAGAACCCGCTCCTGCAAATCAGCCCTGTCGGCTCAGCGATATCATTATCAATTAGCCACTTATATACCCAGGGATGATTATTGTTGTCTATAAACTGCGTATCCCAAGGCAATAAGTCCGACTCGGGGAGATTTACAGTTATCACGGCATATAATTCATCGAGGCCGCCAAAGCCGGGCACAATTTCACCATCAGGGCCAAAGTCATCTTTAGGCCTGGTATATAAGAGTACTGCCAATGATGAATTATCGTTATATTCATCATACCTGACCGAAACCTCAACGGGCTCCCCATAGTTAGGGACGGCATAATAAAGATTTTGTTCTTTGCGATTTTCCATATTCCTTCTCTTAATGTTGTTATTAATACATCATTATACCACAATCTCCTTCACCTAGGACAGCAAAGACTGTAATAATTTCTACAAATATAGCATTAATGTAGATATGCCGCAAATTAATCTTCAACTCATATACAATATTTGTTGAGCCGTGTTATATTTGCAGAAGCAAGCAATATGTTAAAGCAGAACCGAACCATCATCCACGTGGAGGTCAAGGACACCCACGAGCATTTTTACTTTGGATCAGCGGCAGCGATGTACGAAGACTCCAGAGTCAAGAATCTTTTGAAGATCAAGTATCAGACCTTCCGGACCAAACGGCTTTCAGAGGACCACCCTTACGAAAACGAATACGTAATCATACGGAAAGGCAACCTCAACACAATCGACCACGGGTGATTGTGTTGAGATTACCGGTATATCACTCGTAATCTATTTGTCAGCGCATCTTTGTAAATATTCCGCCACTCCCGGATTACAGCTGTAGACAAAGCATCCTCTCTTTCCACGGGACATCAGGACACGGTAAATATTACGGATACACGTATCTGCCCCATCTCCTGACGGGGCGCTGTGAGTCTTGCCGGGGATAACGACAAGACAATCCCGTTCAGCATCGTAATCCATATCTTCACCTATAATGACACCTATATAGTCCAGTTCAAGACCCTGGATTGAAAATACGCATCCGACCTGGTTGATTCCGCCCGGCTCAGTAGCCCAGGTTTCAGCCGAAGATGCATACCTCTGGCGGAATTCTCCCCGCGGCCGCTTATTCTTTTGGGTTTCCCAAGGCATCTCAAAGATGACTTTTCCGTCCGAATCTCTGATTACGACCTCCTTCGGCAAGTCGCCGTCAGGCATTGGATTCCCTTTCCACTCCCAGCAGTAACCTGCGGCAATTCTCGCAGTAGTTCCGTCTTGTGCATTCAGCCGGCGGATTTCATCATACATCTCTGTCGGGGATGCAAAAACCCTGAAATCATACTCATCCTTCGAGAAGGTTGTCTGAACATTCTCATATGGACGGTAAAGTGTCTCATCCAGCCAATCCAGGTAATTGTCAGAGCCATTGCATCTGAACTGCGACTTGAGTTCATATTCTATGATACGGACTTTCCCTGCGAAAGTACTCCTGACATCTGCCAGATTTGGTTCTTTAGAAATCTGATTATTGCAATCCCTTATTTGTTTCTCAAGACCGGTAAGAGTCTTCTGGAATTCTTCAGGAGAAAGTTTATCCCGATCAGACAGCAGCTTTTCCCGCTTACTCAATAATCTCGGGAGCTTACGCTTATTGTCCTCTATATTCTTTATGAATTTATCAATTGCCTTGTCTGCAACCAATCGTTCCCGATAATGCTCCGCAGCGTCTCTCAAGTTTGCCGCAGTTCCGATTTCGGTATCCTTTATAGCCTGCTTGTCATCAATGAAGAATACGCAAACTTTCGAACAATACATCAGTGATATTGTCTGAGAGAGTTGAGTGCTTTCTTCTATCCTGTCTGTCTGAAAGTTGGCGGAATTTTCCATACGGTGGGCCTCGTCGACAAGAAGAACATCAACTTCGCCCTCGCTGAAGTTGTGCGGTTTGAAGTCGAAGATGTCGCGTATCAGGTCTCCGGCGCAAGCTTGTTGACCGTTATTGACTTGCACCTGTCTTAACTTGAGCTGCAGATTGTCACGAAGGTTGGTTGAACGGGTGGTGAAGAAACTGTTTGTGTATCGGCCTTCATTGGCCAGACTTGCCAATATATTGAGAGCAATGACTGTCTTTCCTGTCCCGGGACCACCTTTCACGATAATCACAGTCTTGTCCTCCGGGTGGCTCCGGCTCCTTTCTATTTCTCCGAAAATCGTCTGACTTGCCGTGAGCTGATCGTCAAGCAGAGCAAACTCGGTAACCCCGCAGAACATGTTCGCGGCAGCATTGAGGAGATTCTTTGAAGGGCGGATGGCACTGTTCTGAACCTTATTGAAGACATCGAGTCCCTTGCCCAGACAAAGCATCGTGCTCAGCCTTTCTGCCAGCTTCACAACCTGATCCCCGGAATAAAGCGGGTACCTGTCTATCAACGTTCTATAATGATCAGCATACAATGCCCGAGGGTCGCCGTCGGAGCGATAATTGTAACAATACGCCATACCCTTCAGATGGCAGTCATCCTCAAAAACCGCCACATAATTCTCCAGATGTTCCTGATATTTCTCCACTTGCTGCGAAGGGTGGGCGACAGGCCGGAAGTGGCGTCCTGTCAATGCTTCCACTTCCTGATAGTCGAATACTCCTGTCGAGTAAAGTTCATGGACGGTAGCGTTACTCCACTGCTTCAGTTCAAGATGGATAACATTATTCTCACCGTCCGAGTCTTTTCCATACAGCATACAGTCGATCCTCATCGGCCCGTGAGGTACACGATACTCGAAGGAGACATATGTGTCTTCAGGTAACGACGCCACTTCTATCAGATCCTTTATCTGATGTGAGTTGGCTTCCCACGACATTTCTTCCGAAGGAGTGATGCCTACGTGGTATAGCTGGGCACCCTCCCTCATCTTGGGAATGAACTGATGTGTAAGGACGTCTTTTGAAAAATCCTTTGAATTGGCGCTATAAAGAACTCGACTCATATTGATTTGATTATTTTATAAAAACACTGTATTTCATTGTCAGTTACCGAAGTGCTGTTTGAAGAAAAGTATATTCCAATACAAGGCTCGGTAAATTCTACAATGGCTCAAAGTTTCATTTCTATCAACTATGTTTCAATTAGTTACACACAAATAAACATGGTAACATTTGTATCTATTTTCGTAAAGATAGTCATTTTATTGGATTTGGAAAAATGTTCAGTCATTATAGTCATCCGAGTTTTTCAATAAAGTGTACTAATAAGTCAGTTTCTCGGTCTTAGGCT
>CAVCDF010000190.1:0-7825 GCA_963600795.1 Anaerotignum sp.
GACACCGTGACCGGAATCGAGGAAAACGCATTCGGGCGTTGCGCAGCGCAAATCTCGACGGTGACCCGCAAGGCTGATAATTGACAGGAACTTGGACATCTAAACTCAAGACACTTTGAAGAAAATCGTATTCCTTACCGGCGCCGGGATAAGCGCCGAGAGCGGCATCTCCACGTTCAGGGACAGCGGAGGGCTGTGGGAGAACCACGACGTGATGGAGGTCGCCTCCATACAGGGATGGCGGAGCGATCCGGAGACCGTGCTGGACTTCTACAACGGGCGTCGCGCCCAGCTGGAGAAGGCCGAGCCCAACGCTGCGCACCTCGCAATCGCGGGTCTCGAGAAGGACTTCTTCGTCACGGTGATCACCCAGAACGTCGACAACCTTCACGAGAAGGCAGGAAGCGGCAGGGTCATACATCTCCACGGCGAGCTGACCAAGGTGCGCCCGGAGGATTCGTACACCGAGGAGGACAGATACGACGAGTCAAGGGTCGTCGACATCGGCTTCTCCTCCGTCGACATGGGCGACACCGACAGTCGGGGCGTGCAGTACCGCCCCCATATCGTGTTCTTCGGAGAGCCGGTGCCGAAGATCGGCGAGGCCATCTCCGAACTCGCGGATGCGGACTACATGGTTATCGTCGGGACCTCCCTGGCCGTGCAGCCCGCGGCGAGCCTGTGGCAGTTCACCCCCGTAGGATGTCCGGTGATCGTCATCGACCCGAAGGAGACCCCGATAGACGGGGAGGAGGAGGTGATCCCCATCAGGGAGAAAGCGACCACGGGCGTCGCCAAGGCGATAGAGAAGATACGCTCACTGGAGACAAACGGCACACAGTAAAGGCGGTATTCGGCTCATTTTCAGCGAAAAGTTCTTTGATTTGAAAAGATTTTCCTAAATTAGCCGCGGTTTTTGAACCCCGCGGGGTCAGTCCTGCCGTCGCGAGACGGCGGACGGCGGCCTTTGGCGGGTGTTGACATATCGGATGGATAATCACGGCGATCGTGAGGCTCTTCCTTTTGGAGTCGGATTTCGACGCAGGGCGACAGGTCATTAATTTTCTTTAAAAAAGTATGCAGACCGAGGCCCTACAGTGGCAGTCATGCATCTTGCCCGGTTTAACTGGCGGGCTTGATACCAGCATCACCACAAAAATTCAGACGACAATGAGAGCAAGCATGACGAAAACCAACGAGACATTCATCACCAGCAACGGTACCGTGGTAAGATACGAAAGTATCCTCGCGGGTATCCGCGCGACAGTGGAGGTGTGCGGAAGGGGCCGGATGTCCGAGAGTGAACTCGACGACATCTATATGGCTGCGGCCTTTAAGGTTTTGAAGGCCCACAAGGACTACGACCCGAAAAGGTCCAAACCGGAGACGTACGGGGCGATGATAGCGGGCAGCTGTCTGAATGACGCGCTCAAGAAAGCGTCCCGCCGCGGCGCCACCTTCACCTCACTCAAGAGCGATGACGAAAGCGGCACGGACTTTCCGTATCCGCTTTTGGGATACTGCGGTGACGAATTCGAGCCGGACAGAGACCTCCGCTCAGGCGAGGAGATGGCCTATATTTTAAACGCCATCAAAAGGCTTCCGGGAAACTACCGCGAAGTCATAATCCTCACCGCAAGGGGATGTAAGCCAGCCGACATCGCGGAGACTCTTGGGTGCAAACCTAGAGATGTCCACAACTGGCTCTTTAGGGCCAGAACGGCGCTCAAGAAAAATCTTGGGGGTTCATACCTCAGGGAGCACGGAATCTGCGCGTGATTCATCCAGACGTAACTGCCGGCCGCATGGCCGGCAGTTTTCTTTTCAGGCGCCTCAGCGCGTCCTCTCCTTCTCGTCGGCCACGTACCGCCACCAGGGCTTCGCCTCCCTCAGGAGCCCGAGGAAAGCGTCCCTGCCGTGCTTCCTGATGAACTCGTCCGGATCGGACGGCTCCGGGAACGAGGCGACATATATCTCGTCGAAGTCGAAGTCCACCTCCTTGACGGTGTGAACAGACCTCATCACCACCTTCAGCCGCTTTTCAAAGTCAGGCTTGATCCCACTCCCCTCCCCCGCCTTCACAGTGTCGAGGTCAGGGCAGAGGATTATCTTCTTCGTGCCGCGCGAGAAGGCGCTCACGACCTGCATCTTCCTGTCGCCGGAGATGTCGGACCCTCCTATGGCCACCACGCCCGGGATGCCCGCGGCCGTCGCCGTCAGAGCGTCCATCTCGCCCTCGACCACGGCTATCACGCCGCTGCCCTCCGCCGGGTAGTTGAAGAACTCCGACCGGCGGTCCAGCCCCGCGTTGGCGAGGTACTTGGGCGGGTCCCCCCCGTCGACCCTGCGGAAGATGAACCCCTTCAGAACGCCCGAGCAGACGTACGGGATGGCGAGCGTGTGGGTCTTCCCAACAGCCGTCCTGCCGTCGTCGCCGCACACCTGGCACACCGCGTCGAGGTCGTCCTTGCGGAACTTGCGCTTCACGGTCATGTAGGTCACCACGGAGCTCCACAGCGGCACGAACCCGAACCCGAGGTCCTTTATCCGCTCATCCGTGAACCCCCTCTCTTTCTGCAGATAGGCGCGCGTCCTCGCCGCCTTCTCGGTCTTGGCGTTCCAGAGGCACCACACGAAATACTCCGCGAGCGCCTGGAGGACGCCTTCGCGCCGCTCGCGCCTCGCGGCAGCCGCCTTGACCTCCTTCGAGTCCGGCATCGGCATCCCGAGCGAGTATCGCTCCGAGAGCCACGAGTAGAGCTGGTAGACGTTCTCGAAACCCTTCTCCCGCATCAGGACGTCGGTCACGCCGACGGAGTTCGCCCAGTCCCCCTGCTCGCGCATCCTGAGGTCGCGCACGCCCACGACGGTCTTCTCCGGATGCCTCACCTTCGGCTCAGAGAGGTCCATCTTCAGCGGGCTGACCCAGCGGTCGCGCGCCGTGCCCTGCTGCATCCGCCTGAAGGCGTACCGCGGCAGGAGCTGGTCCAGATGCTCGTATATGAACGGATCGGCGACCCGCCTCTCCCACGACCTGAGTATGTCAAGGTAATCGTTCATCGCGGCCTCCCTTCGCTACTGTTCATCAGGCGTGTCGAACGCCCCTCCGAGAAGGTCGCCGAGGCTCACGGCGTCGCCAGGCTTCGGCCTCGCGGTCATGAACGGAGGCCTGGATGACTCCGCCGCGCCGGAGAGTATCTGGGAGACGGTGGCCCCGTCGAACCGCCTGCGGGCCTTCGCCACGTCGTCCTGCCCGCCTCCTTCCTGCTTCTTCTTCATCACGGTGCCGCTCTTGGTCACCACGATGCCGCAGGCCTCGTTGAGATGCTTCTTCACGGCGTTGACGACATACCCCTGCGGGCTGTTGGCGCGGCTGGCGCGCGGGGTCACATCGATGAGGAACCCCTCCAGGTCGAAGTTCTTCGACGCGGTCTTGAAGAGGACGATGTTCGCCTTTATCTCGGCCATCGAGAACCCGAGGTTCTTCACGAGCCTGTCAACCACAGCGCGCGGGAGCACGTCGATGGGGTTGCTGAGCATGCCGATGGAGTTGGTCGTGCTCTCGTAGCGCAGCTGGTGCTTCGGGTAGAAGATCACGGACGTGATGGACTTGCGGCCGGCGCGCCCGCGGTTCTGCTCGGACGAGGCCGAGTAGACCGGCTCGTAGTCGAAGGTCCACGGCGACATCCTGTCCAGCTCCTCCTTGGCGGAGACGATGGTGTTGCGGATGAAGTCCTTGGTGGCCGGGTACTTGTCCGTGAGGCCCCACTGCTCGCGCAGCTCCTGGATGGTGAACTGGAGAGGGCGGGTCTGGTTGCTGACGAGCTTGAACATCCTCAGGGAGCAGGTCTTGGAGAACCGCATGGCGACCTGTATGTCGTACCTGCGGAACCCCTTCGAGAAGTCGAGGATGGCCTCCCACGTGGTCCTGTTGACGTTCACCACTATCACGCCCGGCTTGCGGTTTATCCAAACGTCGTTGACGAGGTTGTGCGCCTCGAACTCGTAGACCGGGTCGCCGTTCTCGTTCAGGACTGGCTTCCCGTTCTTCATCGCGGGGCGCTCGTGGGAGATGGTCTTCTCCATCAGCTCCATCACGGCCTGCTTCGCCTGCGAGTAGTTGGTGTTGTTCGCCCCGTTCAGCAGCTCGCGGGCCTCTATCTCCACGCACGCGTCGCCGAGCGGGCCGATGCTCACCTGCGATATGCCGGAGCCGTCGCGGAAGTTCAGGCCGGCCACCTGGCACTGCGCCGCCCTGACCAGAAGCATCATCAGGCGCTCCGAGTAGATGCTCAGGTCCTGATGGCCGGTGGCGAATATGTAAGACTCCACGACGTTCCTCGTGGTGGTGGCCAGGGTGGTCATCTCGTCACCCTTCTTCGGCTCTCCGCTCTGCTCAGACATAGGCTTCCTCCTTATAATTGTAAAACTCCCCTCTCATTGCATTCCTCCCTTTTTGCGGGCGCATAAGTAATTGCATCTCTCCTTTTTCGCATTTCAGAACTCCCTTTTCTATTCCGCAGCACGGCTTTAACGGAATGTGGGACAATAATTTACGCAAGCCGCCCAAAATAACGTTAAGACATAAACAAGTTATGTGATAACCTAACAAAACATAGGATTCCGGAAGGGTGAAAAGGGAAGGAGCGGAAAAACCGCCGGAGACCCTCCGGGAGACCGGGGATAATTGCAGAACTCCCGTTTCATTTGAGAACTCCCCCATTCCGCCCGCAGAAAGCATTTCATTTCTCCTTTTATTGATTGCAGAACTCCCTTTTCCCTCCTTGAACATCGGACGGAAGCCGCTGACACATAAAGAATTGCGGGAAACGCGTATAAACGGGTTAAGACATAAACAAGTTTTGTGATTATCTAACAGGACATTCAATCCCGGAGGTGTGAAAGGGACGGACGGAACCGCGGTGGAGCCGGATAATCCCGGCGCCTGGCCTGCAGCATATGAATCGAGTCGTTCCATAATCTTTCCCGGGAGCGTGAAAGCGTCATTTCCTTCTGACTTGCAATTTATTCGCTCCCTTTTCTTCGCAAAATTAATAAAAGGGAGAATATAAACAAAGAGTTTTTCGGAAAGACTCGTTTTTTTCTCCCTTTATTTTTAAGGAGAAGATTCCGAGGAAACTTGAAAAACAGTAATTGTATTTCTCCCTTTTTCACAAGTGCCTGTCGCATATAGGCTTCAGCCGGAACCGGAAGGCTGGCGGTCAAAAAGCGCCACGGACGCGCGGCGGACGCGTTTTAGGAATCAGCGATTATTTACTCCCTTTTTCAGAAAACGGGCTTCATGACGAACATTTAATTTCTCCCTTTTTTATGACGGGACCGGGAGAAATGTGACTGATGGAAGTCGTAAAATATTTTACAAAAAAATCCCGCAGTGACCGCATAGGCCACAGCGGGACGCTCAGTAGACCCCTGCCTCCAGGGGCGCTTTCTATCTCTTGAAGTACTTGTCGTAAAGGTCCTTCACGGCCTCGTCGACGATCTCCCAGTTCTTCCTCTTCAGGCGGTAGCGCATCTCGTCGATCTTGGTCTTCGTCTCCGGGCTTATCTGCGCCATGAAGTTCACAAGGCTGCGCTCCTCCTTCCTCACCGCGGTCTTCCTTCCGGCCGTGCCGCGCGCGGCGGTCTCCGGCTGTGCCGTTTCCTGGCGGCCGGCGTGCTGCGCCGCGGTCTCACCGCGTCCGTTCCGAGCGTCGTCCTCCGGCTCCCCGTTGAAGTCGGAAGGGGTGTTTATCTTGATCGGGCTCTCCTCGAGAGTCTTCTTCCTGAATTTGTCGAATCCTGTTGGCATATCTCTCGTGTTTTTTTGTTAACGGTCCGTCACTCCCCCGCCCTGCTGCTCTGTCCCGAAGCTCTGTAGCTCTATCCTCTGGAGCAGCTCGTTGGACGCGCTGAGGTAGTCCTGAGTCGCCCTTCCGGTCGGGTCGTACTCGTAGATGTTCTGCTGGAACGATGCAGACTGCGCTATCTTCGTGGATTTCCTGATGACAGGCTTGATCAGCAGCGGGCCGAGGTCCTTCTCGATCTTCTCGAGGTACATGTCGGAGAGGTTGTTCTTCTCGTATCTGGTCACAACCACGCCCGCGAGCCTGAGTTTCGGATTGAGCCTCTTGTTGCTCATCACCTCGTTGACGAGGTTGGCCACCATCTTCATACCCCTGTAGCTCAGCCCCTCGGCGTTGGTCACCATCACGACGTAGTCGGACGCCACGAGGGCGTTGTAGGTGATGATTCCGAGCGCAGGCGGGCAGTCTATGAGGATGTAGTCGTATTTGTCCTTGACCGTCTCGAGTAGGTCGGAGAGCAGGAACTCCCTCACGCTCTGCCTCGCGGTGTCCCTGTCGAAGTTGGAGAGGTCGAGGTCCGCCGGGACGATGGAGATGTTCCCGTTGATGTCGTGTATCGGAAGGCCGTAGTCTGGCCCCCCTATGAACGCGTCCTCGATGGTTGTGTCCCATTCCTGGACGGCCGGGTCGGTGTCGGTGATTATGGATGTGAGGTTGGACTGCGAGTCAAGGTCGATGAAGAGTATCTTCTTCCCGAGCTTCGCCCAGGCCTGGCCGACCGCGCAGCAGGTGGTCGTCTTGCCGCAGCCTCCCTTGTTGTTCACGAAACAGAGTGTCTTTCCCATAGTGTCTTACTACTTTGATTTTCGCAAAGATAGGCATTTTTATTTAATTATTGAAATCTTTATTTATATATTTCAAGAATTATATAATTATAGAAAATTCGTTATTGTCCTATCTCATAGCAACAAACGCAAATTTTTCTTCTTCATATTCGATTCCAGAACTTGATGTGTTATATAATTATTTATTTCTTTAATTCAATAATTCTTTAAGGCTTGCACTCCCCTGTCCTGTCCGCTCGGGACTGTCTTCGCCGGCTTCTTATCGCGGCGTTCCGGGAGGGTCCCCTCCCGTCTCCACTTGAACCTCGCCTCTCCCATGCTTCAATCTTCAGGTCGGATCCGGACTCCATATCCGCCCGTTCCTGATGTTGCCTGTCTGTCGGGAGACTCCCCTTTCACTCTTCCGTTTGGTCTACATTATATAATTATTGAAATATATAATTCTATAATTTGCCTGACCTTGATGTGCCGGCGGCGGCAGCTGTCCTCATA
This sequence comes from Anaerotignum sp., assembly GCA_963600795.1. Classification (GTDB taxonomy): domain Bacteria; phylum Bacteroidota; class Bacteroidia; order Bacteroidales; family UBA932; genus Cryptobacteroides. The sequence continues at coordinate 7,145 of CAVCDF010000190.1, forward strand.
TCGTTCGCTGTGGACGTTCATCGTACTCATCCGATGTCATCGCCTTGTTTCGCTGGATTATTCGTGCTTAATTTTCTATAAATATTTAATTCAATAATTATAGAATTATTGAATTTGTCTTATAATATGTATAATCTCCTCTTGTCTCCGTGTCAATTCGTCAAGCTATAGGCCGGCTAATTTCCAGCACGGTATCAGCGGCTGTTGCCTTTAGGTTTATTGCTATTTTCAAGAATTATATAATTCAATAATTCTTGAAACTTTAGCCATTATCATAGTATTCGTCTGTTGGTAAATATGCTTTCACACATATTTTATGCCATAATTTGACAGATAAATACCTGTTTCTTGAATTCTATAATTCAATAATTCTTTAATTCAAGAAATATATAATTATTGAAAATTTCGCTGGCTGTATATCGAGTACATATAGATACTGTGCAATCGGTGTCGTTCCCCTGTATGATGTGTCCAGAAAAATTTAAATAATTCTATAATTATAGAAAACAATAATTATTGAATTAAATAATATGCAGAAGTAGGCGACTGTTTTCCGTCCTCATTCCGGATGCCGGCAGGTCATGCTGTCCAGTCTTGTTCTGAGAGCGCCTCTATGAGGCCGCCTGGTATTCCGCCGGCAGCTTACGGTTCTTTCACCGCTGCCTGAAGACTAAGGATGGG
>CAVCDF010000191.1:0-6716 GCA_963600795.1 Anaerotignum sp.
ATTATTATTATTCCGCTTGGGTAAAGATTGGGAGTGTCTTATATGAGAGCTTTCCGGACACGCTGCACAGTGCTCGGGCTAATCTTGCAGAGGCGCGCGACATCCCGCACGCTCTGTCCCCTGCGTAGCCGACGGACAGCCTCGGGATACTTCGCAAGCAGGTCTTTTTCTGACATCGCGGAGCCCTGGGGCCGCCCCATCCGCACTCCCCTCTTCTTCGCGGCCTCGCGTCCCGAATTCAGCCGGAACTTGATATTCTCCCGCTCAATCTGAGCGAAGGAAGAAAGGACGGTCACTATCATCGTGGCCAGCGGATTGTTTTTCCCTTCTTCCGTCAGAGTCCAGAGATTGATGTCCTGGATGTAGACGGGGATGCCGGCTGAAGACAGATCGTCGACGGTGTCGATGACCGTCTTCACCGTCCTCCCCAGACGGGAAATCTCCGAAACGAGCAGACAACAGCTCTCGGCTTTGCAGAATTCCACGCACTCCTGCAGGACGGGTTTCTCCGGAGCGGCTCCGGACAGGTGCTCGGTGAACACCCGCCGCACGGCCAGCCCCCCGCGCTGCGCGAACGCTGTCAGGTCCTCGACCTGCCGGTCGGTGGACTGCCGGTCCCCCGCGGACGAGACGCGGGCATAGATGACGGCTTCCTTAGTCATCGAACTCGATGCTGCGTGAAGCCATTCCCTCTGTCCTCAGGAGAATATATTCTGCGAGGACTTGCAGGTTCTCGTCATCGAGTTCATAGAGCCTGGTGGTGATGGGCTCGTCAACATCGATGTATGTCTGACGCATATACTCCTGGAACGGCTCGTCTTCCCAGCGCTTCCCGCCGTGATGGCAGGCGAAGGCGAAGAACTTCTCGCGGTGGAACTCCCAATTCTTGGTTATCGTGGCAACGCCGGCCAGGATTTTAATGTCGTATGTCATAAGTTTAATCTTTGATTAATTTCGGTACAAAAATAGCTAAAGGGGACAAGGGGAACAAGATTTATTTGAATACAGTTAGAAAAGTGGCACAGAAATGAGTTGCCCATTTATCCTACAGCCTTCGCGAGAGAATGTCAATCCCAAATATCGGTTGTTCCTAAAAGAAAATCATACAGTCCGACAACCTGAATACCGTTTTCCGTGTAGCTGCTGGAGTAGCGGTCTCCCGCAATGATAACCTTTCTGAACCCGTCCTGTATACCAAGAAGGGAAGTCTGCTCCTGCTCAGTCTTGCTAATGTCCGGCATCGCATATGCCGACTGAATGTACAACCTTTTGTCGTGTCGGTTGACCACAAAATCTATTTCCAGATTACGCCGCTGATATTTTCCGTTTTCGTTCCTTTTATAGCTCTCAATATGCCCGATATCAACGGTAAATCCATAACGGCGGAGTTCGTTGTAAATCACATTTTCCATTATATGGGTAAACACCAATTGGCGGAAGTCCAGCACCGTATTGCGGATTCCAAGATCTTCGAAATAGTATTTGGTTTCCGTCCCGATGTATCTGCGTCCCTTGACATCATATCTTAAAGCCTCGTTGATGATGAACGCGTCCTGTAGACAGCCAAGGTATCTGGATATTGTAGTCGCCGCTATGTCTTTTCCCTCAATTGACTTGAATGTATTCGAGATGCGCCTTACATTAGTCGCTGACCCGATACTGGACGCCAGTATCCTGACCAGTTCCCGCATTCCGTCGGCATTCTTCAAATGGTTGCGTTCGAGAACATCTTTCAGATATACGGTTTCAAAAATCTCCCAGAGATAATTCTGCTTGTCTTCAGCCGTATCCATTTGCGCCACCGCCGGCAGCCCCCCGTAAATGTAATAATCTTCCAGCGCTTCCGCTTTTTCTCCGCCGACGGCCTCATAGTATTCCGAGAAACTTAGCGGGTGGATCCGTATTTCCCATCCTCGGCCGCGGAACTCTGTGACAATATCCTTCGAGAGAAAGCGTGCATTCGACCCAGTGACGTATACCTCCGCATTCTGGATACCCAGATAGGAGTTGAGAACATCTTCGAATTCACTGACCAACTGCACCTCGTCAAGCAGAATATAATACTTGTCGTTGTCGGCCATCCGTCCGTCGATGTACCCAAGAAGCGCATCCGGAGCTCGGAGTTTTTTATTGCGCCTGTCCTCAAGATTAATCTGAATGATGTGGGCATCGTTTACTCCTCTTTCCAATAGATAATTTCTGAATAAGGTAAACAGCAAAAACGATTTGCCGCAACGGCGCATCCCGGTGATGACCTTTATCATCCCGTTTCCTTCAGCCGAAATAAGCTGGTTAAGATAAAAAGTTCGTGCGAATATCATATCGTGCTACAAATCTGTAGTAATACGCAGATTTGTAGCACAAAAATAGGATAAACTTTCAGAATTGGCAATATTTGGCACACTCAAACTTGAAGCATTATGAGATTCTGCTATTGGCCGTAAGATATAAGCTCTCTATATGTCGTTTTCGCGTTCCTTAAAGATCGCTTCTCCCCTTCTCAAATACTCCGCCATGAATCTATTGAAAAGGGAAGACAGTGTTTTGTTTTCGAGAGCTGCGCGGGACTTGAATTGACGGAAGAGAGTGGGGTTGATTACAACAGTAGTTCGGGTGTTCTCCTCTTTCTTCTCTCCCGCCTCCGTGGCCGGCTGCTGTGCCGGTTCCGGCTCAGCAGCGTGATGAATCATATTCTGAAGTGGTGACGCAGCCGGCGCTGTTCCGCTCTGAGGCACCCTGATAGCCTTCTTTGCCATTATAGTTACGCTATATGATTATTATATTACTTTATTACAATATTACAATATTACTCTCTCTTATATCTTCGCAAGAAGCTCATCCACAAGAGCCTGGAAATCCGCTGCCGCATTGGAGTTCGGGTAAGCGGAAACGACATCCGTGTACTCAAACGCCGCCTTGCTGACATCGTTGTTCTTCCGTACAACGGTATCAAGAACGCGGTCGCCGTACTTCCCGCGGACATCCGCCTCGATGGCGTCGGTCATCGTCTGGCCCTTCTCGTAGACGTTGAAGAAGATGAAGTCGATATGGATTCCGGGATTCAGGTCCTGCATCTCCGCGCAGAACGTGTCCATCATAGACAGACCGTACAGCGACATCAGGTCAGGTTTCATCGGAACGACAAGCTTGTTCGCGGCCGCGAGGGCGTTCATCGTGATGAGCCCCAGGGACGGCGGACAGTCGATGAGGATGAAGTCGTAGCGGGTCTTCATCGGCTCCATCAAATCCTTGATGACATCCTCGCGCCTGCGCATCTGCGTCATCTCGATTTCGATGCCGGCCATCTCAAGGCCTGACGGAACCAGGTCGAGGTTCTGGCGGACCTGATAGATGGGAAGGTCTTTCCTCTCCCTTATCGCGTGGTAGACGATGCGGGAAGGGATATCTTCCATAAAATGGCGCGTAAGGTTGGCCTGCGTGTCGAGGTCGACCATAAGCACCTTCTTGTCCCTGGACGCCAGGATGGCGCCCATCGTGGCTACAGAGGCGGTCTTTCCGACCCCTCCCTTATGGTTGGCCACAGCTATAATCTTTGCTTTCATATGAGTGACAGATTCAAAATATCGTTCGTATACGCACAAATTTAGGCCATTTCGGGCAGAAATCAAAATGAGGAAACAGGCAGGGCGACAAGGGCAAAAATAGGTATAAAATGAATATTGATAATATAACGCCCCCCGTAATCAGGGCGAACGAAGTGAGCCCCCTCTCAGAAAATCCCGTATTATTTTATAATATTAGCACTATATTACGATATGAGTATATTATTTTATTACTTTATTACTGAGATATAAAGGCTGATTTTTCAAGAAAAGTTCTATCTTTGCAAATAGGTATAAAATGAATATTGATAATATAACGCCCCCCCGAAGAATAGGCGAGCGCAGCGAGCCTATCTCTCAAAGCAAAATTTAGAGAAGAAAACCTATGGCAGAGATAACAGATTCTCGTCTTGTTGAAGAAGATATTCCTGTAGAAGAGTCGGAGAAGAACGTCTCTCAGGATGGTATATCTTCCGGGAATGAGGATATGCCTGAAAGCGTGTATCTGGGAGAGGACTCCACTGAGGCGGAGACAGTGGAGGCTATTGCGGATATACAGGAAGATGAAGGGCGGAAAGATAAGTCCGCAATGGTGGACGAGAAAGTGATGGCGGCGTATGAGGGGAAGAACGAGTTTCTGAGGAATCATCCGGATTTCCGTGAACTCGATCCCCGCGGATTCCTGTATACCGTGTTCTGCCGCGGGGAACAGACGGACATCCTTCCTTTTGAGGAGGAGTGGTGCGAGGCGTATGAATGGTGGGCAAAGAATCCCAGAGACGCAAAGCGTCCCCCGGAGTATTCGTATGTGTACAACGGCATCGCCCAGGCGATTTATGGCAAGAAGCGCCGGCAGAAGGAGGACAAGAAGAACAAGACTTTCGTGCTGACCAGCGACGCGTCGCGCCTGAATGAAATCCTGTCGCATCCGTTCGTCATAATGTCCCCGATTTCCTACACGGGCAAGCGCAGACTTAAAAATAACGCCCGGTACCTGTATGCTATCGCCATTGACATTGACGAGGCGGATGCGCAGAACATCGACAACCTGATTTATCAGTCGGACCCCACGAGGCCGCACATAACGTTCCCTCAGCCCAACATTATCGTCAACTCCGGCCACGGCATCCACGTCTACTATCTCCTTGAAACGCCGCAGCCTCTCTTCGACAATATGTACGAAATCCTGAACAAGGTTAAGCGGGAGCTGACACGAAGAGTCTGGAACAAGGGAACGACGCACCTCAATCCTGAGAAACCGCAGTATCAGGGGAACTGCCAGGGATTTCGCTTTCCGGGGACAAAGACAAAGTTCGGGCAGACCGTGACGGCGTTCCTGAACATCAATCCCAACGTTAAGCCGTACTATCAGGTGGAGGACCTTGCTTACAACGGGGGAGGATGGCTTTCGGACGATGAACTCAAGATGGTGCGTAACAAGGATAACTACAATCCAGAACGCGTGACGCTGAAGCAGGCAAGGGCACTCTGGCCGGAGTGGTATGAGCGCAGAATCGTTCAGGGCCACTCCCCGGGCAGGTGGTACATAAAGCGCGACCTCTATGATTGGTGGAAACGGAAAATGACCGAACACGCCACCGTCGGGCACCGGTATTTCTGTATGATGGGACTCGCCATCTACGCCATCAAGTGCAACATCCCGCAAGATGAGTTTGAGGCGGACCTGAAGAAGTACACGGAAATAATGGACGGCCTGTCCTATACGCGCAATCCCGAGGACCGCTTCACGATTGAAGATGCCCAGGACGCGGCGGTAGCGTTCAGGGAGAGTTACTGCACGTTTCCAATAGACGACATCCGCTCAATTACCGGCGTTCCCGTCGAGAGAAATAAGACACGGAAGGGACACAAACAGAAGGACCATCTCAGAGATGCGCGGTCCGTCCGCGACGGACGCTGCAAGGAGGCCGGAGTTACCTGGCGGCAGAACGGCAGGTCAGACAAGTTTAAGGCTGTGCACGACTGGCAGGCAGCTCATCCTAACGGCACGAAATACGCCTGCGCAAGGGAGCTCGGGATAAATAAGATTACCGTGAAGAAGTGGTGGAACGTGACTCCGGAGGAAGCCGAGAATACGCGCAAATGGAGACCTGATGAGCCGCACAGCCTTAAGGCTGTGCGGGAGAGAACGTCATATCCGATACCGGGCACATATATGAGTTATTCCACTAAAGACGAACGCTACCCGAAGGAGGTAGAGGAGGCTATCGGAAAGGCGATATTGAAGAATCTGACTGCGACCTTGCAACTGATGGGAAGAAAATGGAAGTCGCAGGAAGAATTCATTGATGCATTGAGAGACGTTAAAGCGGGTACTGATGTGTAGGTATTGACAAACTCTCACTGCCTTCAAGTGTGAGAGTTTGTCAAAAACAATCATTCATCAGACTTGGACTGTTTGCGACGAAGGGTACCTGATAATACAACAAGTATTAGAGCTATAGCAAATAACCAATCAATACTGAGGATAAAATATAAGATAAGTGCTATGACTGAACAAACAAAAGCAGTGTAATAAACAGCCTTCATATTGCAGTTTTTTTTGCATTAACGTAACCAAGATACGAGCAGACCAACTGCCGCTAATATCCATCCAGTTGTTCCTTCTGCCACGCCAGCAGCAACAAAGAAGAAAGCATCCACTACTTTCTGCTGTTCTTCTTCTGGCATTTGCTGGGCCATTTCGCTCCACCCTCTCATTTCAGCCCCAGAGACTTTTGTGACAGCGCGATTTGTAATTTCGAATGCTGTTTCGAGTACAGTATTACGGCATAATTCAACAGTATTAAGGTAATTATTGACATCTTCCTGCTCCATGTTGCCAAGACAAAGAAAGTATTCACTCTGAAAATAATGTGCCTTTATTGCATTGAATTTATCAATATCAAATAAGATAGAATGTTTCAATTCATCTATATAATTGCTAGGTATTAAGGAAGATATTGATTCTTCACTTGACTTCGTCTTTGTTAACGATGGATATGAAAAAGCAAGAGGATATGATTCCTTGATTTTTTCATCAATCTTATTTGATAACAACGAGATGTCGTTTACTTCAAAAGAAAAAGGAGCGCTATTTAGAACAGAGTTACTAATGAGTTGCAAGGTTGCTATATTTTGAGCAAAAATAGT
>CAVCDF010000192.1:0-6709 GCA_963600795.1 Anaerotignum sp.
CACCGGCATCATCAGCGACCCCGAGACGCTCTCTCCCCAGGAGGGGGCCGACGGGAGGAACACCATAGTGACCTTCTCGATGACGCGGTCGATGCTCGAGGTCCTCTTCGACGCGTCCTGCGGGTTCCACCGCTTCATAGAGGCCGACTGCATGGCGCTCACGTCCATCTACGCCAAGCGCCTGTACGAGCAGCTCTGCGGCTGGGACGGAGGCACGGTCTACCGGATGGAGGTCGGGCGTTTCAAGGACATGTTCCGCATAGCGGACAGGTACCCGCACACGGCCGACCTCAGGAGGCGCGTCCTGGAGCCGGCGGTGAGGGAGATCAACGGGAAGACCGACCTCACGGTGGACTTCGCCATCGTCAGGGGCGCTGACGACCCGAAGGCGCGGGTAATCGAGTTCCGGGTCCTGAGGAACTCCGCCCTGCTCGCCGAGGGGGAGCTGTCGAGGAAGTACGTCCTCTGGCCGGAGGCGCGTCTTATGGATTTCCTCACGGGCACGGTGGGGATGCGCAAGGGCGAGATAAAGCCCCACGCGGCTCTCTTCGGCAGGGTGTCGGGACTCCCGGCGCTTATGGCGGAGCTGCCCCGCAAGTGGGAGAAGACCCGGGAGCGGATCCCGGAGGACGGCCGCGACAGGGTGTCGAGGGAGCGGGTCCGCAGGGCCCGGGTGGCGCACTTCATAGCGTCCGTCCGGGGGATGGCGGACGACTACGGACTCTGACGCGTCCGTGCGGACGCGTGCGGGACCTCGTGTAATCTGTCATATCCCCGTGCGGAGTTGTGCGGACTCCGGCGGAGTTCCGGGGCTTCGGGAAGCATACGCTGGGCGTTCCGCCGGGGAAGGCCGTCAAAGGGACGGAGCGGAATGGGAAGAACCGGGATGGGGGAGAACGCCTTCAGGCCACCTTCTGAGCCTCCGGAAACCTCGTGTAATCTGTCATACTTTTTCAGGCGACCTCGTGTAATCTGTCATATTTCCGGGTCCGGACATCGTGTGATTTGTCATAAAACATCGTGTAATCTGTCATATTTTTCCGAAAATCCGTCCTTGTAACGAATTATTCCACAGTGCATTGCGCTACTTGTGGAAACCGCCTATAGTATATATATAATTATACTGATTAATAAGTATATACTATGTCCCGGGAAAAAAGTCCTCCGGGTACTGGGGAGGAAAGGGAAAAAGGCGGGCCTTTTTCCCGCACACGGAAGGGACTCCCTGTCCCGGGAAAGAAAACAGTTGCAAACAACTTCTGGCAATTTTGCCGGAAAATCGTTGCGGACTGCAAAGAGAAAGGCTCCATGAGAGATGCGGTTTTGCGGCAATCTATTCCAAGGAATCCCTGCCCATCAGAAAATCAAACAGCCCGATTGTAAGAATGCCGTTGTCGTCGCGCCAGGGCGTTATATCATCTCTGACTACGATGATTTTTTGGAAAGAGTCCTCTATGCGCCGGAGCGATGCGGTCTCCTGCCTCCTTTTTTCGTCATCCGGGATGGACAGGGCGGACTGTATATAATACCGTTTTCCTCCGTCGTTGGCCACAAAATCCACTTCGAGCTGCTTGCGGGTCCATTTCCCATCCTTGTCGACTGAGCGCTGCTCCAGTGTCCCCACATCGACTTTCAGACCCCGTATGCGCAGTTCGTTGTATATGATGTTCTCCATCAGGTGCGTCTCTTCCAGCTGGCGCATGCCCAGACTCGCGTTTCTTATGCCCGTGTCGGTGAAATAGTATTTCGCCAGGCTTCCGATGTATTTCCGTCCCTTTATGTCATATCTGACCGCTTTCTCGAGGAGGAACGCGTCTTCCATATAGCCGAGATAGTTTTCTATTGTGGCGGGGCTGATGGAGATTTTCTTCTGGCTGGCGAAGGTGTTGGATATCCTGTTGGGGTTTGTCGGCGAGCCTATGCAGGAGGCCGCCGTGCTTGCCAGTTCTCGGAACTCCGCCTTGTTCTTTATTTTGTGCCTCTCTATGATGTCCACAAGGTAGACGCTTTCGAACAGGTTCGTCAGATAGTCGATTTTCTTCTTCGGATTTTCAAGAGAGAGGACCTGAGGTAGTCCGCCATAGGTGTAATAGTCCCGCCAGGCGTCCCGAGGCACCTGTCCCGAACCCAGGCAGTATTCGCTGAACGAGAGAGGGTGGACCCTGATCTCATCGCCTCGGCCGCGGAACTCGGTGACGATGTCGCTGGACAGGAAGCGCGAATTGCTTCCGGTCACATACACATCGGCGTTCTCCATCCGCAGAAGGCTGTTCAGAACATCCTCGAATTTTGGAACGAGCTGGATCTCGTCGAGAAGGATATAATAATCCCCGCTGTCTGTCATCCGTGACTTGATTTCTCTGAACAGGGCGAGAGGCTCCCTCAAGGAGGCGTTCTCTATATCGTCCAGGGCAATCCGCACGATATGGTCTTCCTGAACCCCGCTCGAGATCAGATGGCCGTAGAAGAGTCTGAAAAGGAGATAGGATTTGCCGCACCTTCGGATGCCGGAGACGATTTTCACGAGTCCGTTGCCTTTTCCGGATATCAGCTGGTTCAAATAGAAGTCTCGTTGAATTACCATAATAGAATAATTTTTGGCAATTTTGCCATTTTTTCGCTGCAAATATAAGTTTAAAACTCAAAAGTTGGAAGATGTTGCAAACAATTTCTGGCAATTTTGCCGGAAAAAGGTTGCGCGCAAAAAGAAAGGCTCCCGGAGCGCCATCTCGGCGGCCGGGAGCCCGTAAGCAAGCAAATATAACTTCAGAAGCGGCGTGTCCGGCTTAACTTCGCTGCCGGAATTCTGCCTGCGGCCTCGAACGGCCGCTGAAGTGGAAGAATTTCCGACAGCAGATTTCAGCCGGCGGGAAGCCCCGTCAACGGTCCGCCCCGGTGAAAATACTAGCCGCAGGTCTGGAGATTTTCTCCGGGGACGCTCCGCGCCGTTGACCGGGCGGTGCGGGGAAGGGAGACTGTCGGTCAGGTGTCAGCACGTTGTTTCTAAAAAGTTATCGGCAAATCCACTTCGCAAAAATGAAAATTTTGTAATTTTGCGAAGTGAACAAAAATCTGGCGTTATGAAACTTATAGAGAGAAGCAAATATATTGACAGGATGCTCGGGGTGGTAGGCACTCCGGATATCAAGGTCATCACCGGCATAAGGCGAAGCGGTAAGTCGAAGCTTATGGAGGCGTTCATAAGCAGGATGAAGACGGCTGCGCCGCAGTGCAACATCGTGCATATCAACTTCAACCTTACGGAGTTCGAGGGCCTTGTCGAGTATCACGCGCTCTATGATTACATCAATTCCCGCTATGCCGAGGGGAAGCAGAACATAGTCTGCATCGACGAGGTGCAGATGTGCGAGGGGTTCGAGAAGGCCGTGAACAGCCTCTATGAGGAGGGCAGGTTCGACATCTATGTCACCGGCTCCAACGCGTTTCTGCTGAGTAGCGACCTTGCAACCCTTTTCACCGGGAGGTCTTACGAGATAGAGGTCTATCCGTTCTCTTTCGCCGAGTTCTGCAAATACTATGAGCCTGAGGACATCTACAAGGCGTTCGACAGATATGCCTTGGAGGGCGGTATGGCCGGCTCTTACCTGTACGGAAACCCCGAAGACAGGTTCAAATACATCAGATCGGTCTTTGACACCCTCATATTGAGGGACATCGCGCAGAAGCACAAGATAAAGAACGAGCCTCTCCTGATGTCAATCTGCGATTTCCTGCTGGACAATGCCTCGAATATCACGTCGGTGAGGAATATCGCGGACACTCTGGTGTCAAAAAAGATTAAGACCAACGACAAGACGGTCGGCAAGTATATCGGCTACCTCTGCGAGGCGTTCGCCTTCTACAAGGTCCGGAAGTATGATGTCCGGGGCAAGAAGTATCTATCCTCGCAGGATAAGTACTATATGGCGGACCATTCATTCAAATATGCCAAGCTCGGTACGAAGAACCTCGACTACGGCAGAGTCTATGAGAACATCGTCGCGATGGAGTTATTGCGGCGCGGCTATGAAGTCTACGCAGGCGCCCTCTATAAGAAGGAGATAGATTTCGTGGCGGTCAAGCGGAACGAGAGGATTTATATCCAGGTGTCGGATGACATCTCCAATCCGGAAACCTTCGACAGAGAGGTGACTCCGCTGCTGAAGATAGCTGACGCCTATCCGAAATACGTGGTCGCCAGGACCAGACACGACGAGTACCAGCACGAGGGCGTAAAGGTGGTGGATATAGCCAGCTGGCTGCTCGGCGGTACCGTCACTTCGCAAAATTGAAAAATTCGTAAATTTGCGAAACGGGGCTTTCCCGTTGTGTCGGTCACTTAATCAATCCGCTGAATGAAGAATATGATGAAACGTCTCGCTATAGTCGCCGTCCTTCTGCTGGCGGCGGTCACTGCGGCCGCGCAGTCCCTTGTGCGGCAGGGGAGCGGCCAATATTCAACGCCGCTGTACAACTGGGACGGCTCGTGCCTCCGCGCGGGGAACAGCGTGTATTCTGCCGTGCTGTACAATTTCGACGGCGAGTATATCCGCAAGGGAAGCAGCCGCTACGGAGAGATTCTTTACAACTGGAACGGCAGCGAGCTGCGCCAGGGACGTAGCGCCTACGGTACCGTCCTCTACAACTGGGACGGCAGGAGCGTCAGGCAGGGCTCAAGCCGCTACGGGACGGTGCTTTACAACTACGACGGGCAGTACCTCCGGAAGGGGTCGGGCGCGTACTCCGCTCCCATCCTGAATGTCTCGGGGACGGTTCCAATAGCGATACTTCTGCTTATCGCCGTGTTGTGAGTCGGTCGCCGTTTCTTCTCGGCGGCATTGCCGCGGCTCTCTTTCAATGGTGATTTCAAGTTTCTCCTGAAAAGATTGTCCGGTTCGAAATAAAGTTATATCTTTGTCGTTGTAAATATCAACAAGTTGAAAATAAATAGATAATATAATCATATTCTATAACATATTGATAGTTATAACTTATTTGTTAACTGCGAATACTTTATCGGTAGGTCTTGTATGGATATGACAACCTTTTATGAATGCTCGACCCCGGAGCTTGTCCGTCTGCTCGGGACGCGTTTCCGCGAATACAGACTTCGCTGCGGCCTTACCCAGAGCGAGGTCGCGCAGCGGTCGGGGGTCGGTATGACTACGATTCATAAGTTTGAGAACGGAACGGCCGGGAATCTTTCCCTGTCCACATTCCTGCTTCTGCTGAAGGTGGTCGGGCGGATCGAAGCCCTGGATGCTCTTATGCCTGAACTGCCGGAGTCGCCCTATCTGCAGCGGCCGAATGAAAAGACGGCGCGGCGCGTAAGGCACAGCCGGAAGCAGTCAGAGAAATGATACTAGGAGCCGTAAGGACCGTATAACAGCTTTGCTATGATCAGATATCTTAAAGTTATTCTCTGGGATGAGGAAATCGGCCGGCTGGCCTGGGATGAGAGGCGGCGCACGACCTACTTTATGTATAATCCCGACTTTGTCCGTCGGGGGATCGAAGTCTCTCCTCTTGCGGCTCCGACAGGTTCTTACGGGGCTCTCTCTCCGGTGTGGGGCGAGGACTCAAGGCTGTATCAGAAACTGCCCGCATTCCTCTCCGACTCGCTGCCGGACTCGTGGGGCAACCGTCTGTTCGAGCTGTGGCGGCAGCAGAACCATCTCTCTCCCTCGGAAATCACTCCGTTGGACAAGCTGGCGTTCATCGGAAAGCGCGGGATGGGGGCGCTGGAGTTCCATCCCGAATATTCCCGCGAGCGCAGCCTCGGCAGGATTGACATAAAGTCCCTGTCGGATTTGGCTGCGAAGGTCTTCTCCCAGAGGGAAGAGGCTGTCATCCCGGAGGATGAAACTGTCACGATGCAGTCGCTGCTCACTGTCGGGACCTCGGCGGGGGGACGGCAGCCGAAGGCGATCATCGCGGTGAACCGTCAGAGCGGGGAAGTGCGGAGCGGACAGATAGGCGGTCTCGCGGACTTTGACTACTATCTGCTCAAGTTCGGAAATTCGCAGTATTGTTCGGCCGAGCTAGAGATGACCTATTATGAGCTTGCCCTTTCGTCGGGAATCGATATGATGCCGTCGAAATTGTATGCGGTGGACGGGAACGCCCATTTTATGACCCGGAGGTTTGACCGGGTGGACGGACGCAAGCTGCACACCCAGACTCTTGCCGCCATTAGCCCCGGGACGGACAGCTACGAAGGCCTCATCGCAGTCTGCCGCTCCCTTCGCCTTCCGGAGTCGGACTGCGTCGAGGTTTTCCGCCGTATGGTGTTCAACATCCTTGCGAACAACACCGATGACCACGACAAGAATTTCGCGTTCACGATGACTCCGGACGGGGTATGGCGTCTCTCTCCTGCGTACGACATCACATACATAATCAACGACGGGGGCTTCCTCCCGAACGAAGAGCACTGCCTTTCCATCAGGGCGAAATCGCGGGATGTCACCCTCGAGGATGTTCTCCAGTTCGCCCGCGACAACGGGATACGCCGTCCTCAGCCGATAATCCGGCGTGTCGCCGATTCTCTGCTGCGTTTTCGCGAGACGGCTTCAAGATGCGGCGTGTCAGAGTCCTGGACTGGAAGGGTGGAAGCGGCCATCTTCTCGCATCTGAAGTCGTGGGGACTGCTCGGCGGCTGGACAGGCGGAAAAGATAGTTTTACCGTCGGAGAACATACCGTCGAAGC
>CAVCDF010000193.1:0-6429 GCA_963600795.1 Anaerotignum sp.
CTGGGCGAGAAGCGTGGACCCGCACGCATACAAGGAGATATACAATCTCTCGACACTGCCTTTCGTGTTCCATCACCTGGCGTTCATGCCTGACGTGCACGGCGGCGTGGGGATGCCCATAGGCGGGGTCCTCGCTACGAAGGACGTCGTCATCCCCAACGCGGTCGGGGTGGACATCGGCTGCGGGATGTGCGCGGTGGAAACGAATCTCAAGGTCGCGGACATCCCCGAGAGGACCCTCCGGAAGGGGATAATGTCGGGCATCCGCAAGAGGATCCCGCTCGGGATGGCGCACCACAAGACGGCGCAGGACAAGTCACTGATGCCGCAGGGGCACGACGTCGACTCGCTCGCCGTGGTCTCCCGCCAGTACGCCTCGGCCACGAAGCAGATAGGCACCCTCGGAGGGGGCAACCACTTCATCGAGCTCCAGAGAGACGGGGAGGACAACCTCTGGGTGATGCTCCACTCCGGCTCGAGGAACCTCGGGAAGCAGGTGGGCGACCACTACAACCAGCTGGCGAGGAACCTGAACGCCGCCTGGTATTCGGCCGTCGACCCGGACATCCATCTGAACTTCCTGCCCCGCAAGAGCAAGGAGTTCAAGGACTACTGGGCGGAGATGGGCTACTGCGTCGACTTCGCGTTCGCCAACAGGAAGCTGATGATGGACAGGATCCTCGAGGTCATCAAGGACTGCTGCCCGGAGGCGGAGTTCGAACCGATGATAAATATCGCGCACAACTACGCGGCGTGGGAGAACCATTTCGGGGAGAATGTCATCGTCCACCGCAAGGGGGCGGTCCGCGCGGGAGAGGGCGATGTCGGGATCATCCCGGGCTCGCAGGGGACGAAGTCATACATCGTCGAGGGCCTGGGCAACGCGGACTCGTTCATGTCCTCCTCCCACGGGGCCGGCCGTCTTATGAGCCGCACCGAGGCGGTGAACACGCTGGATCTCGCCGCAGAGGTCGCGAGGCTGGAGTCCCGGGGGATCATCCACGCCATCCGCGGCAGGAACGACCTCGAGGAGGCCGCCGGGGCGTACAAGGACATCGGCGAGGTCCTCTCCAGCGAGGCCGATCTCGTCAAGGTCGTCACCGAGCTCTCCCCGGTCGCCGTGATTAAGGGATAACAATGTAATAGCCCGCCGGAGGCTTCCGGCGGGTCAATAACGCTCCGCTGGTGTAACCGGACAGCACACGACACTACGGATGTCGAGGTAAGGGTTCGAGTCCTTTGCGGAGTACCATACAGCGCCCGGGGCTTCCGCGGTTCCGCCGCCGACGCCGGCCCCGGCTTTCAACGAAAAACGCGGATTGTTTGTCGGTTTTTCCCGATCCTGCCGGAATTTGGTAGTAAGGCACAGTTTCTTTGCAGGAAAATCAGATGGCATATGAACACTTCAAGCACATATGAAAGCGCGGCGCACGGCGTGAAGTCTCTCGGCTCCGTGGTGCCTTCCCAGCTGGCGGAACCGACCTGCAGGTCCCTGCGGAAACTCAGCGAAGCCCTCCTCGGAGACGTCAGCGGATATGTCGCGTCGCGGCTGCATTTCAGCGCGGACGAGCTGGGCGATGCCCTCGCCGCAGAGCAGGTCGACGGCGTCGCCCTGGCGATGTACAACATAGAGAAAAGGGGCCAGTCGGTCATCATCGGCGACCAGACCGGCATCGGCAAGGGCCGGCAGGCGGCCGCGATGATACGCTACGGCCTGCTGTCCGGCTACCTGCCCGTCTTCTTCACTGACCGCTACACCCTCTTCAGCGACATGTACCGGGACTGCAAGGCGCTGGGGATAAAGGACGCCCGGCCGCTGGTCGTGAACGCGGGGGTCTCCGTGGTGGATTTCGACATCGTCGTCGAGGGGAAGGAGACGGAGGAGGTGGACGAGATCTGGTCTCCCGAGAGCGACGAGGACGGCGAGGGGACGGAGCAGGAGGCAGAGCGGATGAGCATCTACCAGAAGCAGTACCAGGTGGTGTACAAGGCCCCGAAGAAGAATGTCCTTCAGAAGATTTTCGAGAGAGGGGACATACCTTCGGAGTCGTACGACTATCTCATGGTGACCTATTCCCAGCTCAAGGACGCAGGCCGCGACCTCACGAGAGTCGAGTTCCTGCAGTCCCTCTGCGAGAAGCACCGCGTGCTTTTCATCTTCGACGAGGCCCACCGCAGCAGCAGCGTCAGCGGCGGGAAGATCTCCGTCATCACGCAGAGCATCAACCGGATACTCTCGGAGTCCCCGCGGACCCAGTGCGTATTCCTCTCGGCCACGTTCGCGAAACGCCCCGAGAGCCTTATCACCTTCATGCGGCGCACGGCGCTCAGCGCGCTCGCCACGGAGAGCACCCTTGAGGCCGCTCTGCACGCGGGAGGCGTCCCGATGCAGGAGTATGTGTCGACCCGCCTCGCGGCGGAAGGCCAGATGATCCGGCGCGAACACTCGTCGGATGGGCTTCCGCTGCCGGAATACACCTATCTGGACGGGGACCTGGCGGCGCATTCGGAGCTGTTCGACAAGGTGATGTTCTTCTTCCGCGACATCGTGAAGCTCTCCGCCCAGGTGTACGACCTCGTGAGCCTCTGCTCCGCGGTCGGCCTGTTGCCGTTGTTCAAATGTTACCCGGCGAGGGCGCAGCTGTTCTACATAAACAAGGTGCTGCTCCTCTCGCTCAAGGCCGTGAGGGTGGCGCGGACGGCCGTGGAGGATGTGCGGCGGGGACGCAGCGTCGTGATCGGTATGAGCGACACGCTGGAGTGCGTCCTTCAGGATGTCATGGCGGACGAGGACGGGGCCGTCCGCGGGGACTTCTCCACGCTGCTCCTGCGTCTTCTGAACAAGGCCGTCCGGGACTCGTCCGGAAAGGAAGAGAACCCGAGGCCCGTCTTTGACCTGGTGGCGGAGGCTGTCGGCGAAATGGATGACCAGGGGTTCGCAGGGCCGATCAGGTCCCTGGCGGAGGACATCAGGAGCGGCTACCGCGACATTATGGCCGGCATCAAAGACGAGGTGTTCCATCTTCCGATGTCTCCCATCGACGTCATAAGGCAGCTCATCGAAAGGGAGTCGTTCGAGGGCCCGGACGGAGAGACTCTCAACATCCGCTTCGAGGAATGCACCGGCCGCGCCCACTGTCTGGAATACCTGTCCCCGGACGGGGACGACGATTTCGTGAACGCCCGGATAATACCCCGCCGCAAGCGCCACTCGAACCACATATTCAACGACTTCCAGAACAACAGGCTGGATGTCATCCTCATCAACGCCTGCGGGGCCATCGGAGCGAGCGCGCACGCCGTCTCCACCGCCGACGTGCCCGAGAGCGAGGTGCGGGAGCGCAAGATGCTCATCGTCCAGAACGACCTCGACGTCAACATCGACCTTCAGAAGCGCGGCCGCATCAACCGCACCGGGCAGCGGGAGGACCTGCCGCCGCTGTACGAGTATATAATCACGGCGATACCGTCCGAGAAACGCCTGAATATGATGCTGCGGGCCAAGCTGCGCTCCCTGAGCGCCAACACTGCGGCCTGGCAGGACCAGGACAAGGAGCAGGCCGACTTTGTCGACATCGGCAACAAGTACGGCAACGAGGTCGCGAGGGAATATATGGCCGACCATCCGGAGCTCGCGCTGCTTCTGGGGCTGTCCGGCTCGGTGACGGCGAGCAGGCTGCTCGCCCGCATCGCGATGCTGAGCGTCGCGGCCCAGCAGGAGATAATAGACGACCTTTTGACGGCGTACACCGCCCTCGAGTCGGAGCTCCGCCGCCTTAATCAATGGGACCTCGAGCGGGACTTCAGGGACTTCGAGGCGGAGTTCGTGCGCGAGGAGCTGTTCACCACGGCCAAAGCCGACACCCCTCTGGGAGGGTGCTCCTATCTCACGACATACCGCTGCAGGCAGAAGACCTTCCCTTACAGCTACGATGACCTGATGCGCCTGTGCGAAGCGTCGAAGGCGCGCTGCGGCGGCGATTACGGGTCCAACGAAGCCTTGCGGCGGGAGGTGGCAAGGTATTACTCGGTCCGAACCAGACAGGTCCGGGAGAGATACCGGGAGCGCCGCGTCCTGCTGCAGGAAAGGGCGAAGAGGTCGCGGAACCCAGACGGGCAGACAGCCTTCACGAACGAGTACAATTCTCTTCTGGACAGGGAGAAGGCGGATGTCAAGAAATACAGGGAGGAGAGGAAAAGGCTCCTTGTCATACTCTCCCGCGCGGAGATCGGCAGGGGATACGCGGATGTCAGCGAATTCCTGTCGAACGAGGACTGCCCGCCGAGGGTCAGGGCCGTCCTGTGCGACATCCGGTTCGGCAAGGACGACAGGACCAGGTTCCTGCCGAGCAAGGTGGAGCTGGTGTTCGCCCTTACGGCGGTGTCCAAGGAGATCCACATCAACCTCGTGCACAACGCCAAGTGGAGCAACTACGAAAGGCTGAAGAGCATACTTGACTCCCCCGTGTGGAGCGCGGATAAATGGAACTGGGATGGCGAGATCGCCCGCAACAACAACAGGATAGTCGAGCGCCGGATCATCACCGGCAACATACTCGGGGCGTACGTCCATCCGGCGATAGAGGACCTGAAGCCGCGCTTCATATCCTTCTCGCTGAAAACGGCGTCGGCGGACGGGAAGAAGACGCAGATGGGACTGCTGCTGCCGATGGACGACAGGAAGGTCCGGGAGACTCTGAACACGGTGACAGTGCCGCTTGACGAAGGCCTGAAATACGCCTGCAGCGTCAACACCTGCTATACCATAGCCGGCACAGGGGTCCATTTCCTCCTGCAGCCGATCCGCAATATAGACGGAGGCGTGAACTTCCTCATCAGTGTCCGGGACAGGGACTCGAAGAGTTTCGAGAAGGACGGGCGTTTTGACGGCATCAGGCAGTACTTCAGCGGACAGCCTCTGACATCCGTCTACAGACGGAGCGAAAAGCCCGAAGGGAAGAAGCGCGGTCCGGTGATGCACTATCAGACCGGGATTCTCTCCTTTGACTCCGAACCGATCCAGGCGGTGGTGCAGACCCTCGCGCAGATGGACGCCGTGATAATCATCCCGCGCGACGAGATGCGCTATGGCGACATCCGGGAGCTCTCCTCCCGCTCGGAAAAGGACGCGGACGAGCCGTGGCCGGTCCTGGACTGGAAGGACGGCGACGAGGTGCAGATGCCTCCGGTCAGGGAGAAACTGCTGCTGCGCATATCCGCCCCTGTGGTGCGGGGCGCGCGGACGGGACGGGCGGTTGAGAAACACAGCGACCGCTATCTCCTCGCTGAGGAGACGATGTCGCTTGCCGGACTGCCGCTCGGCCACCGCAGCACCGTGGACGCGCTGCGGCGGAACTATCTCGGCTGGAAACGGGTCTACCAGCGTTCAACCGATGACCCCACGATATCGGTTAAAGAGTTTCACGAGTGCATGACGGTTCTCCGCGAGCTGCGTGACGTGACGGAGAACAGGGCGGGGGCCGTCAAGGTGGACTTTAGCTATGAGGTCACGGGCATCCTGCAGAAGATCCTCGACCGCGAGTATCTTGACGACTGCAACCAATATCTGGAGAAGTTCGACGAGCAGATGCTTTTCCTCTCCCCGGACAGGTCGGAGGCACAGGCGTTCCTCGATGCGATGCCGTGCTCCCCGCGTCTGGACGGTGTCAAAAAATGCCTGCTGGATTACATCGAGGGCAGGACAGATATGATAAACTCCCCCTCTTGTATTTGACGTTATGAGCTATATAGGTGTGATAGGAGCCGCCCGACTGGACGGATGCGAAGACGGCCTGCCCGGAGTGCTGGAGCGTAAGGAGACGGCGGCCAGGATGCTCAATGACGGCGCCGATATGCGCGAGATCAAGGCGCAGACCGGCTGGGAGAGAGGTGTGGACAGGAAGTGGCGCTACGAGATCGATGACCCGTTCCTTGTGACGGCCGAGCTGGAGGACCATCTGAAAAGGCACTACGGGGAGCCAATCGACATCAGGCGCTGCCTGAAGGGGACCGCATTGCTGACAGCCTATCCTGTGCTTGAGAGACTTCTCCTGTTCGGCCTGTACCGGCCGATAAGGGGGAGCGTCGCGGGATATTTCGATCCTGAAAGGTACGCCGTGGTGGTCTGCATGGGCACAGCCTCCTCCCCTTTCGACCTCCAGACCGAGGGCGTGCTGCTCCACGAGGTCCAGCATCTGATACAGGCGGAGGAGGATTTCGCCCGGGGCGGCGACTCGTCAAAGGGGATGAGGCGCTATAGGAGGCTGGCGGGAGAGGTGGAGGCGAGAAACGTATGTACAAGACACCTGTTGAGTCCGGAGGAGCGGAAGGCGAAACTGCGGACCGAAACCCAGGATGTCCCGGACGAGAACCAGATCATCGTTTTCGAATGACTTTCTGAAAAATCTTGCGTCCGTTGTCGAAAATTTT
>CAVCDF010000194.1:0-6118 GCA_963600795.1 Anaerotignum sp.
GTATACGATGCCGATGGGAACCCTTCATTCCCTGCCCTCGAGGCTCTCCTTGACAAATATCCTTGGCTGTGGGACTTCAAAGAGGAACTGAGAGTTCATCCTGAACATATCAGCACTGTCTATAATGACTTGAGGAAGGATTTCATCTCTTACTGGATGGTCAAAGAGGCAAAGGATGGTAAGATAAGGTTGAGCAGGATGAACTATTCCACTGCAAGGGAGGCTGTCCTTCCTAAACTTGAGCATAATTATGAATATGGTGAACTCCAGCATGAGGACAGCATCTTCGGCAGGGACAGGAAAATCATCAAGGAGAATGTGGACAAAGCCACAGAACTTCTCGGTCAAGCGAAGGAAGACCTGATGAGTTATACACAGGACGCCTATCAGAGGCTCCAACAGGAACTCACCACCCTTCTCAATATGCTTGGGTTCTCATCTGATATATACAATACCACAGCTTTCCTCGCCGGAAAAGATGCTCTCGTGGACACTGCGAATGTGTTGGGACAGATAGACCTGATTCTTAAAAGTGCTGATACCTACAAAGGAGAGAACTTCCTTGAATCTAACAGAGGTTATTATACCAACATAGCGGATAAGATAGGTATTGTCGATGAGGATCTGGCTATGGACTCTTTCAGACAGGATGGTAAATCTTTCTATTCGTATTCAGCACCTAACTTTGTCAACACTCTCATCAAGAATCTCAAAGAGATGGACAATGAGAAAAGGAAGGCTTATATGGATGAACATTTCAAGAAATACAAGTGGTTCTACGACGAAAAGACAGGATGGAAATCTGAATGGTTAAGAAGATTATATGATGATAAAAAAGGCATAACAGATAGGAATGCCCTCGACATTATGAATCTTGCATATATCAACGGAAAATATTACAGGGATTGGAATGACGATGACATGACAACAGCTTTCATAACAGCATATTTTGCTGATGAAAACTCTGATTATGCTTGGTACAACATGCCTATCTTCTCTGATTCTCCTGTGGCCAATCTTATCAAATTCAGAAAAGAGACAGGATTTCTTGAGGACATCAAAGAGTCTATTGCCAACAAATTTGTTACTGTGATAAGACAGGAATTATGGAGACAGGGCCTTATCAAGTCAAGACATGAGAACAAGGCTTCAGAGATTGTGAACTTCGACAAGAATGGAGAAAACACATTCTATTTCTTCCCTGAATTGAACACTTTCAAATACACGGAAGGAGAACATAAAGGCAAGACTTTCTTGCAGGTGTACAATGAACTTTCAAGTTCACTCAAGAAATCAGACCCCAAGCAGTTTGAGACAAAACTGGATGAGGCCATCAAGTCTGCTGTCAAAACAATAATGGACAGCAATTTTGAGTCTTTCTATAAAGAGAAAGTCTCAGGACTTGAGGATACGCTTGCAGATATTATTCTTGCGGCGGACATTCCAGAAAACGAAAGGAGTTCCACCTTCAAAAAGAAGATAGAGGAATACTATTGGAACAATGCTTATGCACAGACACAGATAATAGAACTCACCACGGTGGATCCTGCTTTCTACAAGAAGGACGGTGGCATTGATTTCCAGAAGAGATACAAGGAGGTCTATGCCGCAGGAGGAAAACTGAACACCTCACTCCCACATTCTGAAGGAGGAAGAAAATATGAAAGGACAGTCTATCTCTCAGACAGCATCCGCAGGTCTCCTTCATACACCAGCATAAAGGATGTTCTTCAGAAGGCTGCCGATGAGGGAAAGTTCGGCAATGACAAGAAGATAGCACAGGCATGTGTGGATGATATCCTGCATAAGTTGGGGGATATCAATTCCACCGACGGACAGGCATACAGAAGTATCAGTTCTTTCCGCTCCATGCTGAAAATGCTCGGACAATGGACAGACCAGATGCAGGAGACATTCGAGAGATTCAAGGATGGTAGGTGGGACATGAGTGATTTTTATGTGGTATGGAACACCATAAAGCCTTATGTGTTCACTCTTGACGATGTGCCTACAGGTGCCGACCCTGAACTGTATGGAAGGAGGATGCCTGTTCCCCACCAGAACAAGAACTCAGAGTTCCTTCTTCTCGCCATGCATGGTCTGCTTGCTGAGAGTGCCGGAAAATCACCTCAGATGAGAGGACTCAACAGGTTCATGGAGGACTATGAAATTGATGTGGCGCAGTTCGAGTCGGCTGCCAAGGTGGGCGGTCAGGGTATTGTGGATATCACATATTCACGGAAGAAACTTGACGGTATCCTTTACCAGAAAAATGAGAACGGTAATTTCATTTTGAAAGACGGTGAGAAGGTACCTACAAAGAACGGAGAACTTATACTCAACAACTACAAGGGAGATACAGACTATGAAAAATATATGAATTTCCTTGATTCGATGCTCACGGAAGGCAAAATCAGTCAGGAGAAGTACAACAAATACATCGAGTATCTGACACCTTCCGAGGATGAGGTATATGATATTCTCAAGGAGGCCACCACCACGAAGAACAACAGCCAGAATCCTTACATAGAACTTGAGGAAGACCCTGAGACACACAGGGCTTACAATCCTGAGGTTGTACACAGACATTCATATGACGACTATATGATAGCCCAGCCTACTCCTGAACATCTTTTTGACACGGAGGCTGTGTTCGGCTCGCAGATAAGGAACCTTATCATAGCGGACCTTCCCGCTGATTTTGAGATCACTTTGGGCAACAGGAAATATGACAAGGAATCTTTCCTGAAACTTTACAAATCCATCATCATTGAGAATCTTCTTGATGATTTCGAGAAGGTGAGGGAGAGGTTCGACTCAATCGAGAAGTTTCAGAAGGCTCTTGAGAACACTATAAAGGATAATCCTAAATACGGCAGGGAGATTCTTGACGCCATCCAGCTGGTTCCTGACGGCAACGGGGGAAAGAAATTCAACATTCCTTTGAACAACCCTTCAACCACTATGAAACTGCAGGAGGTAGTCAACGCCATGTTCAAGAACGGCGTGACCAAACAACATATCAAGGGTGGTGCCTGTGTTCTTGTTTCCAACTTTGGTTATACAAACCAACTGCATGTGGTGTACAACAAAGAGGGAGACAAGGCCAGCGGTGTGAAATACGCCGAGTGCTATCTTCCTGCATGGAGTAAGAAATATTTCACGGACTTCATGGATGAAAATGGCAACATCGACCTTGAGAAAATTCCTGACGACCTCAAGAAGATGATAGGATACCGTATTCCTACTATACATAAATATTCCATTCTTCCTCTTTTGGTTAAAGGATTTCTTCCTATACAAAATGGATCTGTCATTATGCTTCCTGTTGAGTCAAGGATACTTTCAGGGGAAAAGTCAACTTCTGGCGAGTTGTTCCTTATGATTTCTGAATTTGAGGCACAAGGATTAAAAGATATCGATAAAGACTCTTCTGCCAAAGGTAATAATGGCATAGCTAAGGTGGAATATGATTTCTCTAAACCTGTATGTGAGAACACCAGACTGCAAAGAAATAATATGCTCATCGACCTGATGTATGGAATCCTCACATGTCCGTATGTCGCAGAGCAGATTCTTCATCCAAGGAACTTTGACAATATCAAGAAAGCGGCAGCTATATCAAGGATAGCATACGATGATGAATTGCTGCGTGTCTATAAAAGGCAGAATTGCTTGACCGATAATGAAAGTATCGTAAAAGCTTTGCTGAATTCATCGCTCGACAGCCTTGAAGGATTGCTTGAAAAGCATAGAAACCAATATAATTTGTTGGACCCTATGACGTTTATGCGCTTTCATGGGCAGTATAGGACAAATGATATTCTGCTTGGAATTTATGCCAAGAACGCTTCTTGTCAGGCTAAGTATCAGGATTCTGGAATCAAAATAACTCCTGAATGTCGATTCAAGATCAACAGCAGGGTAATTGATTCCGTAGGTTCAATGAGGTCTATAACTGGTGAACTTATTTCTTTCAACTGTGCAGAATTCTTTGTCGCAGCTTTAGAGGATAATAAGAACCCGATCCTTTGTTACTTGTTCCAAAATGCAAAAACTGCTCATATTACCACTGCAATGCTAAGGATGGGTCTAAGCATAGAAGAAACAGGCCTGATGTTCAGCCAGCCGATTGTTCGTGAGGTGTTCAATACTTATGGAAATTTGGATAATCTTAACAAAATGATTGTCCGCTATGAGAATGTTATCCGTAAATATGACAGCACATACAAGATGCCGGAAGATTTATCTGTTGAAAGTGAAGAACTACTGACAAACATTCTGAACTGCAAAATATTGGAATATGTACGAGACCTGACGGATAATAAGGCAGATGTTGAGGGGACTGGCGGATTTGATACTATTCGCAAACTTGAAAGAATGGTCAAAGCTGCGGCTGTAATGTTAAAAATCTTGGCAGTTGCCAATGATCTTAATATTCTTACTTCCATCTCGAGATCGGATTGCCCTAACGGATCGATACTCCCTTCTGTCGCTCATGCTTTAAACCAACGAAGGCGTGTGGAATTGTTTAATATCTGGACTTCAAGAAACGCTCTTGCGATAATTAATACTGATGGGTTAATTAAGAACAATGTCGGAAGTCCTGACAGTACCGTTAAAGATTTAAGAGAATATTTTAATTCTTGTAAGATGCCGTTGCTTCAAGCGTTCTATACTTTAGGGATTGACATTCCGATTTCTATAGCAGCAAGGTACTTGCCGATGGTGGAAGAAAGTGTGATATGTATCTTCAATGAAGTTTCTGGAAATTCGCCAAGAGGCATTCTGCCTGATAAAAGGTATAACAAGCGGACCTATACTTCAGATATGTTAATGAAAGACATCACGACATTCGCACTTTCGGATACACGGTTGTTTGGAAGCGATGGAACATATTCCTTTGATCAGAAAAGAGATTACTATATTTATGAATTTCCGAGGAAGTTCATTGAACTTATGGATGAGAACCAAGATCTTCAGCAGGTAGGCGTTCTGAAAAAGTTAGTAGTGAAGCGAGGAAAAATTATTGTTGAGAATACTGAGAAAATGTCTCACTTCACCATCGCACATTTGATGGCGGAAATCGATCAACTGCTTGAGAGCGACAATCCCGTTGCGAAAGAAGTTCTGGAAGGCTTGCTGAAATATGGCTATTATACAGAGCAATTGAATTATGGCCCGCTAAGTTTTGTTAGATTTCTTAGTCCTAGGGTGCTGCGTTTGTACCCGGAATACTGTAAGGCTCTTGAGGGTGTTCCGGCAAAAATGGCGAATCCTGTTTATCGGCAGCGTTTTCTCGACCAATTGTATGGACAGCATGCGGCAGAACTGCTCCCTTTGGTGAATGGAACTTTGAAAGGGCCTCTTTTGGAAATCGACATTGAGAGGATAATAAACAAGAATGCGGGAAATATGGCAGGAGAGGACTCTCTTTCCATATTTAAATATGTCTGCCATCGCGTGTATGACAAACTTGCTGATGCTTACGTTATAGCTCCGTTCAAGTTTGTCCGGCAATCAACAGATGGCAAGGGTGCATTATTTGAGATGATGCCTTATTATAAAGATGTGGATGGTGTGAGATATAATGCGGAAGTTTCTTCGGAGAAGATGGCACGGAGACTGCCGGATGAGCGCCGATATGCTGATTTGCAATGTGTATATGGTAAATCCCAAAGAGTGGATCGCGGGAAGTCAGTGCGAGGGCAAAGAGGACGATTCCCTGTGAGTTCTCGTCATATTGTCGCAAGTGTGGGTTCATCATTCTTGGAAAAACACACTTAGCTATCTTGATCAATTAGACATTTTTGCGTGAAAAGTGCAGTTTGGCGCACGGCGAACCTGCCGATTTACTCTCTGGTTTTACATCTCGGTTTGAGCCTCACGATTCTGCGCCGATATGTCAATGTCGGCCTTCTGGAATATTCAGTCAAGGATCAGCTACAGAATTGCACGGAAAGCTGTCCTTATGCCATACAGGTGCAAATCTGATCCGGCCGTTTCGACAGACAACCCACTACACGATGCCATAGGGCATATTCCGTCATTTCCCCGAAAACGGATTTGCAAGAAAGTCCGTGCTGATCGATTCTGCTTGCAATTCTGTCGGCGGAGC
>CAVCDF010000195.1:0-6113 GCA_963600795.1 Anaerotignum sp.
TCGTAATTTTTCGGGTCAATGAGAACGAACTTCACTTCATCCGGGCTGCGGGAACACAGGAGCGACAGTATCAGCGAATGCACCGCCTCGGTCTTGCCCTGCTTGGTCGCTCCGGCCATCAGAATGTGCGGAGCCTGCGCGAGGTCTATGATTTTAGGGTTCCCCTGCGCATCGCGGCCTATGGCTACGGGGAGCGCCGCATCGCTGTTCTTGAATTCATCGCTGTCGAGCAGGGGCTTCAGCGGCACGATTGACGGGCGCTCATTCGCAACCTCAATGCCGACGGCGTCGGACAGAGTCACGACCCTCACGCCTCCGGCGTCGAGAAAGAACTCGATCTCGTCCTGGAGACGCTTGACTTTCGCGAGGCTCACTCCCCCGGCCGGATAGACTTTGTAAGTGGTCACGGCCGGACCGGACACGGCCTGTATGTCCGCCGTCTTGACCTTGTGGTCGGCGAGGATCGCACGCAACTTTTCTTTGATAGTTTCTACTCTTTCGCCGCTGTCCGACTGGATGATGTTGTTCGTCTTTTTCATATCACTTGTGTATTAGATACCATTGAGAGAATGATCCGCCGCTGAGGCGGAAGGCCACCTCTCCGCACGCTCCGTTGACGTTCTTGGCCACCGATACGGTTCTTATTTCCCAACCGAGGACGGTTTCTTCCGGACAGTCGATGAACATAACCACGTCGGCGTTATCTCCGATGGCCGCGGAAGGCAGGTCGCCGGCTTCCGGCTTCCTGTGTCCGCCGGACATATTCATTTTCAGCTGCGAGAGGACGATTATGGGGACATTCAGGTCCTGAGCCGTCCGCTTGAGGCTCACGACGATATCCGCCTCTTCTTCGCGCGACTCCATACTGACTTTATTGTGCCCGTGCATCAGCTGGAGATAATCGATGATTATCAACCTGACGCCTTTCACTTTCACCGCGTCCTCCGCCTTCTCCTTGAACTCCTCCATATGCAGGGCTGGCGTGTCATCCAGCCAAAGCTGGGAATCATACAGATTATCGCATTTCTCGGAATCCATGTGTTGCCAGTCCGAGCCGCAGACGGCTGTCAACAACCGCTCGGCGGCACTGTGTGAATCCAACTGAAGCGAGAAAAGCAGCACGGGCCTGCCGCCATCCATAGCCACATTCTTCGCGATGTCCAACGCGAACCCGGTCTTGCCGGCCACGGGGCGCGAGGCTATGACCGTCAGCTCACCCGGGCGGAACCCGCCGGTGATACTGTCAAGCAAAGGGAATCCCGACCCGATGATTTCCTCTGACGGCCGCATCCGTTTACAGAATCTCCGGAACTTCCATATGCTTTCAGCCTCGTCCCCCTCATCCTCGTATACTTCGAAGCGGTCTTCATCCCCGTCTCCGGCATCTTCACTATAGCCATCTTCATCCCCGTCGTTGCCGTCCGGGTAGAAGTCGTCTTCATATCCGCCGTTCATATACAGCATCATCTCCTCATACTCGTCGAAGATGTCCTCGATGCTGTCGCAGTCAAGGGCGTCAAAATTGTCCTTCACCCAATCCGCCATGTCGTCGACCGCACGGATGGCATCCTCATCATTACAGGGGTCAAGGCCCCTCTCGTATTTTTCCACCAGTGAGGTGAACTCGTCAAGCAAAGTGTGTTTCATAAGCGTTTTGTTTTCGTGCAAAGAAAGTGTACGAGACTACCAAAATCCGGCAGTGAGAAAAAACCTTGCGGATTTTCGCGTTTTATTCATCAGAGATCTCGCGGAAAGAGAAACCTTCCGCGGGATTATAATCAAAACGGACATCACCTGTCTGTCCGTTCCTGTTTTTGACTACCGACACGACTGTTTCGCTCTCGAAAGAAGCCTTCCACATCAGGCAGAGCACATCGGCATTCTCCTCGATAGCCTCCGGAGCATATTTAAGATCGCCGATCCGCGGTCTGGAGAAATACCCGTTATTATTCCGGACAAGGCTGGACAGGGCTATGACGGGGACATTCAGCTCCGCCGCCGTCTCCTTCAGGCATCTGACTGACGCCGCCGTCTCTGCTTTATGCGATTTGCGGCTTCCCTTCGGCCCGCGCATCCGTTGCAGATAGTCGACGGCGATAAGCCGGACTCCTTTCTTCTTAACGAGTCTCCCCGCCCGTGAACGGAAATCCTGTGCGGTGATATTCGGTGTATCGTCGATGTACAGCGGCAGTTTGTACAGCTTCGTCAGTTTCCATTGCAATGTCCGGCGGTCATCTTTTCCCGGCCCAAGTTCGAGAAATCCCCAAATGAGCCGCAGCGACAGCTGGAACGACGTCTGCGTCGGAGTGAAATATGCGACCGGCAACTGATCTTCCATATTATGATTCCCGCCGTCAACGGACTGATTCCTGATTATGTCACGCAGAAAAGCTGATTTGCCGACGCTTGGGCGCGCTCCGATGACGGTAAGCTCCCCCGGACGGAACCCTCCCGTGATCCTGTCCAGAGAATCGAATCCTGACGGAATGCGATTTGTTTTGTCCGTTTCCATACTCTTATCATTTTTCTGCAAAGGAACTGCACGTCCCTACCAAAATCCGGCAGGACTCCGGATTCTCTCAAAAAACTCAAAAAAGTTCAAGAAATTTTGACACTGCCACATTTTGGCATTTTATTCATCTATCTTTGCATCAAACTCAAGAAGACATGGCAAAAAACTACTTCAAGCGCTACATCTGGCTCATAGATGTCATCAGCCGGCACGGGCACATCACCAGCAGGGAGATCAACGACCTTTGGTACCGCAGTCCGATCAATGAGTTGAGCCAGAAGAAGATTCCCGAGAGGACCTTCCACAACCACATCGACTCCATCTTCGACCTCTTCGGAGTGGAGATTAAGTGCGACAGGAGTCTGGGCTACTACATCGCGAACTCGGAGGACATCGGAGGCGACGGAATCAGGCAGTGGATGCTGTCGTCCCTGTCCCTGAACAACCTGCTGAACGAGAGCGCAGGCGTACGCGACTGCATCCTCTTCGAGAACGTGCCGTCCAGCGAGAAGTACCTCACGGCCATAATGGAGGCGATACGCGACCGCAAGGCCATCGAGATAAGATACAAGGGATTCAACAGGAAGGCGGCCGCCCAGTTCGAAGCTGAGCCGTACTGCCTCAGGCAGTTCAAGCAGAGATGGTATATGGTCGCGAAGACCGCCGCGAGCGACACCCCGTGGATATACGGGCTCGACAGGATCGAGTCCCTCGAGAAGACCGACCGCAGCTACAGAATCCCTAAGAAGTTCAGCGCTGAAGGATACTTCCGCGACCTCTACGGCGCGTGCATCGGCAACGGGCAGCCCGCCGAGGATGTCAGGATCAGGGTCAGGAAGTCGCAAGTCGAGTACTTCAAGTCGCTCAAGCTCCATCACAGCCAGAAGCTGGTGAGCGAGGACGAGAACGGCGCGGAGTTCAGCTACCGCCTGGTGCCGACATACGACTTCGAGCAGGAGCTCCTCTCCAAGATGGGGAACGTCGAGGTGCTCGCGCCGCAATGGCTCCGCGACGAGATGAAGGGAATCATCGAGGACATGATGTCCAATTACGAGAAATAGGGATATGGACAACTTCGCAGCGATAGATTTCGAGACGGCGAACGAGTGCCGCAGCAGCGTCTGCTCCGTCGGGGTTGTGGTGGTGCGGGACGGCGTGATAACGGATACCTTCTACAGCCTCATCCACCCCGAGCCTGACTACTACCAGTGGTTCTGCCAGGAGGTGCACGGCCTGAGCGCGGAGGACACGGACGGCGCGCCCGTATTCCCCGACGTCTGGAAGAAGATCGAGCCGCTTATCGAGGGGCTGCCGCTGGTGGCCCACAACAGCCCGTTCGACGAGGGGTGTCTTCGCGAGGTGTTCCAGGTGTATCAGATGGATTATCCTGAGTACGAGTTCTTCGACACCTGCGCCACGTCCCGGCGGGTGTTCGGACATCGGCTTCCAAACCACCAGCTCCAGACCGTCGCCGCCGCATGCGGATACGACCTCACGCGCCACCACCACGCCCTCGCCGACGCCGAGGCCTGCGCCGCGATAGCTATGAAGATACTATGAGAATCCTGCACATATCGGACACGCACGGCTGCCACCGCCGCCTGAAGGATCTTCCCGAAGCGGATGTCATCGTCCATTCCGGAGACATAACGATGACCGGAGGCGCGGACGAGGCGGTCGACTTCATGGAATGGTTCTGCGACCTGCCGTACGCCCACAAGGTGTTCATAGCCGGCAACCACGACTTCTGCCTGCACGGAGGCGAGCCTTCCGGACTCGACGCCAACTGCCACTACCTCTGCAACGACTCCACTGTGATAGACGGGCTTAAATTCTACGGCATCCCGCTGTCGGTGGAGACAGCCGCCTCGGGCACTCTTGCCGCCAACTATGCGGCGATTCCCGACGACACCGACGTGCTGATAACCCACCAGCCGCCGAAAAACATTCTGGACCTCTCTGAAGGATATGGCTACGGAAGCCCCGAGCTGCGGAACGCCGTCATGAGGATACGCCCCAGCGCTCATCTCTTCGGCCATATCCACGACGCGGCCGGACTAGTCAGCGCCGGAGGCACCGTGTTCTCCAACGGGGCCGTCCTTACCGGAAGCTACGAGATGAACCTGCGCCCGTTCAGCGTCATAGAAATCTGACCGCCGGCCCCTCTCGTATTCGCGCCGGCAAAGTTAAGCCGTCCCCTTCTTTGAAAGACCTTCCCTGCGGTCAGCCCTTACGGGTGCGGCCGTGAAACCACAATGCACTTTCACGGCCGTTCTTTCCCGTTGGAACGGCATCTTCCCCAGCCGGGCGAATCCGGAGGTGCCGGAAGGCCCCGACATTCTTAATAAATAATCAAGATGAAAAGGGAAAGTCTCAACGCTCTGGGGATAGAGGTCTCCGGAGACATCACCGCGTGGGAACTATTCAGAAAGACAAGAGAGGAACTGCTCACTCAGAACACCGCCGACAAGATAAGCGCGCTCCGCGAGCTGTGCGAGGAGTTCTGCGAGTACAACTCTCAGAAAGACATCGAAACCGTCAGAAACTCCCGCGACGCGGCGAAGGCGATGGCGCCCCACCTCAAGTGCCTCGACCACGAGGAGTGCTGGGTGATGCTGCTCGACAGGGCCTGCCACATCCTGAAAAAAGAGCGGATCACAATCGGAGGGGCTACATCCTGCATCATAGACATACCGAGGATCATCAAGGCCGCCATCATCGCCGGCGCGGCGGGAGTCATCCTCTGCCACAACCACCCGAGCGGAAGCGTCAGGCCTAGCACCGCCGATGTCAACCAGACAAAAAAGCTCAAAGACATTCTCGACCAGCTCGACATCGCGATGAACGACCATCTCATCTTCGGCGACGGGAAATACTTCTCATTCTCAAAAGAGCATGTGGACGACTTGTAAGATATTACGGATATTATTAACATTATCCGTAACTTTTTACAAAAACTCTCGCTATTCTAGGCAAGATATTGTACCTTTGCCCGCATATGGAACAATGTTATGAATAACTCAACCATTGGAACGACACAAGATAGAGAAGGGTTCATAGTCGCGCGTCAAGCGAAAAGCCGCAGCGAATATGAACGGCTTCGCCACGCCGCAAAAGAGGGAGCAATCGTGCGAATCCGCAAGGGAGTCTATGCTACGCCGTCCGCTCTGGCGACAACTATAATAGATGTTGAAAGCATCGTACCTCACGGCGTTCTATGCCTCTACAGCGCATTCGTACATTATGGACTTTCCACCCAAGTCCCGGCAGCGACCTGTGTCGCCATCGATGCCAAACGGAAGGTCAGGCTGCCTGAATATCCACCGATAGACCTGTACTATTGGAAAAAAGAGAATCTGGCTCTTGGAGTTATACAAAAGAAGATTTCCACATATTCCGTACATATTACAAATCTGGAACGAACCGTCTGCGATGCTGTGAAATACAGAAACAAGATAGGACTTGACGTGTGCGGCGAAGTTCTAGACAGTTATCTCAAGAAGGATAACCGCAATATTTCACTGCTCCATGAATACGCGAGACAGCTGAGAGTTGAAAGCATTCTGACAAAATATCTGGAGACGAGGCTATGACCAAAAAT
>CAVCDF010000196.1:0-6083 GCA_963600795.1 Anaerotignum sp.
CTCAAGACATTCCGGAATCTTTCCTTCATCTTCCCGCGGAGCGACGCGGGGGCGAGCACCTCCACCTGGTCTCCGTACGAGAGGATCAGCGATTCCAGCTCCCTGTTGATGAACACCTCTATCTCGACCACGCACCCCTCGGGGTCCAGCTCCCTCTGGGACGGGTGGAGCGGCTTTGTCGTCACATACGGATACCTGTCCCTGTCGAACCTGAGGACCACTTTCTCAGGAGTCCCCGTCTTCGGCACCGTGACACCCACCACGTCCTCGAAATACCCTTCGAAGTCGAACCCGGTGTTCGGCAGGTATTCGATATGGACCGGCTCTATCCCGACGATCCTGTCCAGCGGGAGGTTCGTGAGCGACGTCCTGTCCCGCTCAGTCACGCCGAAAAGGAACCACCTGTTGTTGTACTGCTTCAGGTAGTACGGATGCACGACGTACACGAGCTCGCCTTTCGTGAAGTGGCTGTAGGTGACCTTGATCACCTGCCGGTTCACGATGCAGTTGTAGATGACGGAGAGGTTCTCAAGTCCCTTGAGGTAGGGGTTCTTCTCGTACCCTATCACGGGGACCGTGTTCCTCCTCCTCCCGAGCTTGTCCTCGAAATTGGCCACGAACTCGTCCACCCAGTCGAAGCCCTCGGCCCCCTTGAACTGGTTGAGCATCACGAGCGCCTCGTCCAGCCTGTCCAGCTCGGCTTCTGAGAAGTCCTTCTTGTTGATGGAGAAGTCGGGGTCCGAGTACCTGTAGTAGCAGCGCTTCCCCACATAGACTCGCTGAATTGGGGCGTTCCAGCCCTGCGGGCTCTCCATGAAGGCGATGTCGTTGAACACCGTGCGCCTCTTCACGCCCTCCTGAATGCCGGTGAACTCGTAGATGGCCCGGTTGCACTCCGAGATAAGGTCCTCGATGTAGTACTCCCCGTAGCGTCTGGAGAAACAGCGGTCCAGCGCCTGGTACCGTATCATCGCGTGTTTGTTGGTCGCCATCTTTGATCCTGTGGTTTTCTTTCGCTCACAAAGTTAATATTTTTTTGTGCAATGCCTCTGCACAGGTCGTTCAATTAAGCAGACGGTAGATCCTGTCCGCACGGGGACGGGGCCTTCCGGCCGCGGTTCATATCATTCTTCATATCGGTCATATAACGGCGAAATTCAGGTGGTCTGTGTATATGTACCCGTCAAGCGGCCGTTTCTTTCACCCGGAACGAGTTTTCTTCAGGCCGGACCGCGAGGTGCACGCGGTGCACCCCAATAACATAATAATACCGTCTTCCATCCCTTGTGCGCCGCCTGCTCCGCGAAGTTCAAGCGCGGCCGTCATACGGCAAGGGACAGTCCCTTCGTTCTAGGAAACAGACACCTTTCAGGCATCGGTTTCCGTCGTCCGCCCTTGCCTTTCCATTCCGTCCGCGCACTTCCGGAGCCTCGCAGGCAGCCCCTCAAGGGAAGGGTAAGACGCTGCCTGAGGCAGAGGAAGTACAACTTAAATCAAAGAGCATATGGAACTCAAGAACAGCGACAACCTGCACATCTTCAGGCAGGTGAAGAGCGTCCCCGCGGACGCGACGAAGCCCTTCAAGGCATCCTGGGGCAAGGAACTCACGGAGATAGACCCCATGTGGCGCATCGAGAAGCTCACCGAGCTCTTCGGCGTGTGCGGCGAGGGGTGGTACACCGAGGTCACGAGGCAGGAGAAGGTCTCTCTCCCGAACGGCGAGGTCTGCGTCTTCACCGACCTCGACCTCTACATCAAGGACTCCAAGACCGGCCGGTGGAGCAAGCCCGTCAGGGGGACCGGAGGCAACCGCCTCGTCATAATGACGGACAACGGACTCGCCCTCGACGACGAGGCGTACAAGAAGGCGTACACCGACGCCCTCGGCATCGCCTGCAAGGCCCTCGGGTTCGGAGCGGACATCTACAGGGGACGCAATGACACCAAGTACGCCAGCGGCACGGCGACCATCACGTCACCTTCCGCGGCGAAACCGGAGGCGAAAGACACGGCGAAGGCCCAGGCGGAGACGGCGGCGGCCGCCAACGACTCCTCCCTTCCCGAGCTCACGCCGGAGCATCCGAGGTGGAGCGCCTTCATCAGCTGGGCCGCGAAGAAGCCGAAGGACAAGCCGTCCTGGGCCCTCAAGAGCGCCATCCGCAAGCAGTGGAACATCTCCGAGGAGAACTTCTCCGAGCTGATGCGCCTCTCCGGAAGGGCCTCGTAACATCGGAAACGCGAACCCTTAAACACATTGACATATGCCAAACTGGTGCACGACACACTACATCGCGGCGGGAGAGGAGTCCGAGCTCCGCTCCCTGGCCGATACTCTCAACACGATGCCCAACCTCGAGAACGGCTTCGGCCGTTTCTGGATGGGCAACCTCCTCGCCGCCTTCGGACTGGACTGGGAGGCGATAATGCGGAAGTCATGCAGGGGGACCTTCGACCCGGACTTCGGGGCGAGGTCCTGCCTCTTCGGTCCGAGTCCCGACGAGAACGGGCGGTTCAAGGTCGACCCCGACGGGCTGATGCGTTTCTCCGCCACCTCGGCCTGGGCCAGAAGCGAGGACATCGAGGAGGCGATAATTGAGAAATATCCGTCCGTCGAGCTCAGCTGGTCCTGCACGGACGAGTTCGGCAACTTCCACATCACGCACAACCCCGAGGGGTTCAGCGACCTCGAGAGGTACGAGACCGAGGAGGACACCTACGGGCCTGACGGGTTCGACAGGTTTCTCGACGACCTCCGCCGGTGCGAGGGGCTCGAGATACCCGAAGACGCGGACGAGGCGTACATCCGCTCTAACAAGTTCCGTAAGGCGTTCGACGCCTGGAGGGACGCCGACGATGAGCGCAGGTACGTCTACTTCGCCGTATACGAGGACAGGTAATGAAGTTCAACCGGCCGCGGGACATCCCCCGCGGCCATAAATCAAAATAACCATATGGGATACAGAGCACATGTATGCACGACCTACAGGGTTACGCACGGCGAAGGACATTTCAGCCACTGCTGCGAGGAGCTCTCCGGTTTCCTCAATGACTACAACTACATCGACCCGCAGACAGGCAGATGCCTTCCGCTTGTGGAATGGGAGGACGCTGAGATGACTGCGATAGAACTCAGCCGCGAAGGACTCAGGCAGCTGGTACAGGACATCAATGAAGACGCGGACGATCTCCCCTACATCCCCGACAGGCTCTCGAAGGTAAGCGACTACGAAAGCCTCGCGCCGGTATTCGGGGAATGGCTGGAGACGGCCGACCCCGACAACGACTTCGTCAGGATCGAGTGGTATTGACAACTAAAACAACAAAGACAATGGGATATTACACACAGTTTTCATTCAACTATATTGAGGGGCCGGAGGAGGACTTCCGGAGCCTCCTCGAAGACATCGACGGACTGCTCGGCGGACGCGACGCCGCGACGAACGAGAGCGTCTACGCAAAGTGGTACGACCACGAGAAGGACCTGAAGGCCCTCTCGGAGAAGTACCCGGACCTCACCTTCAGCGTCGAGGGCGACGGGGAGGAGACGATGGACCTCTGGCAGTGTTTCTGGCACTCCGGCCGGAGCTGGCACGAGGCGGTGCGGTTCACTTCCTACGGGGAGATCCGCCATTTGCTCCACGACGAAGAAAACAAAAAGTCAAACAACTAAAAAATCTAAAATCATGAGTTACAGAATTATCAGACCCGCCACGCACGGAGACTGGCTGGCGGAGCGCGCGAAGGGCATCGGCTCCTCCGACGCGGGGACGGTGATGGGCGCGAGCCCCTTCCAGACACCCTACGGGCTTTACCTGCTGAAGACCGGCAGGACCGAGCCGGTGAAGGAGAGCGACGCCATGTTCAACGGACACATCCTCGAGGGGGCGGTCGCCGAGTGGTTCGCCGCGAAGACCGGGGCTATAGTCGACATCACCACCGAGGGCGACTGGATAGCCGCGGACACCCAGAGCGACTACCTCCGCGTCAGCCCCGACCGCCTCTACTGGCCGAAGGGCACTCCGGCCGAGGCGCAGACCGCGGAGAACGCACGCGTGCTCGAGATCAAGTCCACGTCGAAGACAGTCGACAAGGACGACCTTCCGGACTACTGGTACTGCCAGATCCAGTACCAGATGGGCATCCTCGGTGCCTCCAGCGGGACGCTCTGCTGGATAAGCGGCTCTCCGACCCTGCACTTCGACTGCGCGGAGGTGGAGTTCAACAAGGCATTCTACGACGCCATGATAGAGCGCATCGACAGGTTCTGGAAGGAGAACATACTGAAGGACGTGGCGCCGGAGGACACCTGCGCCGCCGACACGCTGAGGCGCTATCCGCAGTCGAAGACGGGACTCACGGCCGAGGCGGACGAGAAGACCTACGCCCTCTGGCGGTCGCTCAAGGACTGCCGCTCCGAGCTGAAGACCCTCGAGGAGCGCGAGGAGACCCTCACCGACGCCCTGAAGATGGCCCTCGGCGAGGCGGAGACCCTCACGCGCACCGACAGCGGGACAGGAGAAGTGAAGACCCTCGCCACGTGGAAGAGCGCCCTCAGGGAGTCCTTCGACGAGGAGAGGCTCAAGAAGGACAGCCCGGAGACCTGGATGGAGTACTGCCGGACGGAGACGACGGTGGCTCTCGACCGCAAGGCCCTCCAGAAGGCGATGCCGGACCTCTACGCCCGATACAGCGCGAAGTCCCCAGCGGGGAGGAAGTTCCTTGTAAAATAAAATGTATAAATTCTTTGATATTAAAGTATAAAATACTTACTTTGCATCACATTAAACATTAAACACCAAACACCAGAAACCGTTATGGAAGAAAGAACATCGCTGGTCGGCAGCATCGACCTCTCGGCGCTCGAAGGGGCGCACCTGAACACAACAGTGAACGGCATCCAGACCGTAGTCATCCCCGTGGCCGGGAACCCGTCCATCTTCGTCGGATCGAAGGACAAGGGCGGGCACATCTACATGGACATCGAGGTCCGCGAGAGCCCGGAGAACCAGTACGGCAACAGCCACTTCATCAAGCTCAGCGTCGGGAAGAAGAAGCGCGAGGAGCTGGGCCTCTCCGCCGACGACCTGAAGAGGCACACCCCCATCGTGGGCAACCTCAGGACAATCGCCAGGAAGGCCGCCCAGGAGGGCGACGACCTGCCCGAATAGCGCGACACTCAAACAAACACACATACCAATCAAATTCGAATCAGAGAACAGTAAACATTTGATTGCAGCGTCTCCCCCGGCGCGAGCCGCGGGAACGGACACAGGCCGCAGCGACGTGAGTCGCCGCGGCTTTTTTCGTACCCGGTACCGAAACCCTCCAGCGGTCCGGCCGCACGGGATATACGCCCGCATACCTACCTTTGTGTCCTTTTTTAACTTTCTGTCTGTCAGGAGTGAAACAGTACACCCGAACCCGGCCGGCGCCTTGCCGCGTCTCCTCTCTCGCTCTATTTCCCGTCCGGCCGACGGGCAAGACGCGAGGCTCTCCCCGGCGCCGCGAAGCCCCGGTCCGGAGGCGGCCCTCCCCTTCCGTCCTCCCGGTCTCACCCCCGCGTCCGGCCTCTAATGAGTCCGGGCGGAAGCCCGTTCCGCGGGCTCTCGCCTTCGACGCCGGGCGCAGACAAGGTCCGGCGGGAAGGGGAAGGCACATCCCCGGGAAACCTCCCTGCAAGCCCCCGAAGGCCGGCCCTCCGTCAGACCCTCGAGCGAAAGGAAGGACACGGTGTCCTCTCCAGATAACAATTCAACAACACAAAGAGATGAAAAACAAGAACGATCTCAGGAAGGCCGCGCTGGTTGGCGCGGCCTTCGGCGCGTCACTCCTAAGGGCGCGCATCCTCCTCTCCCCCGCCGCCGGGACGGCCGTGGCGGGCACCCTCGACCTCGC
This sequence comes from Anaerotignum sp., assembly GCA_963600795.1. Lineage (GTDB taxonomy): Bacteria > Bacteroidota > Bacteroidia > Bacteroidales > UBA932 > Cryptobacteroides. Next base: position 5,896 of record CAVCDF010000196.1, read on the forward strand.
CGCGGAAAGCCTGAAGGCGGCCGCGCTCGACCTCGGCGACATCGTGGCGGGGAAGCCGGACGCCGGAGAGTGCGCAAGGCTGGGCCGCGCCTACGTCAAGGCACTCAGGGACTGCCTGCAATCCGGCTCAGGCAGGCTCGACGCGGCCACGACGGGGACGCTGGAGGAGATCCTCGCGAGGGCGGAGG
>CAVCDF010000197.1:0-5221 GCA_963600795.1 Anaerotignum sp.
AGGAGGTCCTATCCAGGGCGGAGGAGGCGGCGGAGCTGGTGGCGATGGCCGCCCCGCTCTACAGGTGCGTCTACGACGACCGCGACGGCGGACCTGCGCTTCCGTAGGGGGACGACGCGGCGGAGGGAACAGGCACCTTCCGCCGCTGATTCTTATGCGGACAAGGCGGAGACGGAAAGATTATCAGGCTATTTGTAAGATAGTCGGCGTAAACGTTTGCTATGTATAAAATCTTTCGTATCTTTGTATAAAGTTTTAGAAGGCGAAGAAATTCCGGGGAATCTAGACTCCGGATGCCGGAAAAGACACCACGGACAACGCATCCGCTTATGGAAGAGAAGAACGACAGAGGCCGCACGGCCGCGATGGACGAGGCGCTTGAGGCGGGCTACAGGGCCAGCCGCTCGCTCGGCACCGCGATAAGGCGCGCGGACGACACCACCTCACTCCCCGTCCGGAACGGGCTGGGGCAGGCGGAGGAGAGCCTCGAGGCCGCCCTCTTCGCCCTGGAGGAGGTCCGCGGGGTGGAAGGGTCTGTCGGACGGTGCGCGGGAGACTGCGGCGAGTTCGTGGCCCGCTACCGGAAGGCCCTTTCGGAATGCGGCCTCGACCTCCGCTCGGAGGGGACTCTCCGGGACGGCCTGGAAGAGGCGGAGGCCGCGCTCGAAGGCCTGAGCCTTTTGGTTGACGGATATCACAGCTTCAAGGAAGATGATATATAGAGGGGTTGGAAACTAAAAAAGTCAAAAAGATGAGAAGCTTAATCAACGGACTGTTCGGGGCCGTTCTCGGCCTTGTGAAGTTCACCGTCGGAGTGACGTTGTTCATAGCGGCGATCTGCGCCGGGCAGACTCCGGACTAGGACACAAACCAATTAAACAAACATACATTATGATCAAGAATCGTATTCTGACGGCGGCAGCCATGCCGCTGCTGGCCGTCCTTTGTCTCGTTTCCTGCGGGAAAGAGAACATTCCAGAAGTGAAAGAACCGGCCAAGGCCGTGTCCTGGACACCGAACGCGGAGTCACTCACCATCTCCGTCGGCGAGACCGCGACCATCTCCGGAGAGACCGTCTTCGACGACGGAACGAAGACCGAGCAGGAGGCGCTCTGCACATCCAAGGACGAAAGCATCGTCTTCGCTGACGGCGGATACAGCATCGTCGGACTCGCTCCGGGGGCCGCGTACGTGTCCGCGAGGGTCGCCTACTATGCCGCCGGAGACATCAGCGCTCCTATTGCGGTCTTCCAGAAGGACATACAGGTGACCGTCAAGGGAAACGGCACCGAGGTCACGGCCCTTGAGCTCTCACCGGCGGAAGCCACGCTCAAACGGGGCGAGGAGATCACGCTCAAGATCTACGCCTCCTACCCTGACGGGACGAAGAGGGAGATCTCCCCGAAGGTGTGCAAGTGGTCCGTCACGGACGACGGCGAGCAGCACATCATCTACGACACCAACGGCAGGGTCCGCGGGATGCAGGGTACTGGCGAGACGATCCTCACGGCCGAGTACACTGAGAACGGCGTGACCGTCAGGGGAAGCTCGAAGATAATCGTCAACGACTGAGTCCGGTATTTGAATCAACAAGCGAGGGACGTGGCCATATCGGCCGCGCCCCTCGCCTCATATTGCCGCCGGGCTATTTCTTGTAGCCGCATTTAGGGCATACGCCCTTGTCGTTCATCGCGATGCCGCAGAGCGGGCAGCGGTCTATCCTTCCATACTCGGTCTCGAACTTCGCGGACGCCGTGTTGTCGCCGCTTCTGAAGGTCAGCTTCACTATGTTCAGCCTGTCCTTGAGCAAACTGTGGACGATCTTGATCATACCCTCGACCGTCATGGTCTCTTTGGTGACCACGAGGCGGCAGTCCGGGTAGGCTGTCGCAAGTTCTGTCTGAAAGGCCGGGCCCTTCATCCTGTTCTGAGGGTGTCCGTCGCGGATACCCTGCCGTTCGTAGACTCCCAGCACGGCCGGAAGCAGCGGGTCGTCCTCGCGGAGGATAAGCGCGTGGTCGAAGTTCTTGAGAACCTCCCAGGCTGTCTTCTTGATCTCGTTGCAAGGGAATACCATGTTCACTCCTTCATTAACGGTGTCTTCCACCTCAATGGAGAGTGTGCCGGTATGGCCGTGAAGATACTGAGCTTCTCCTTTGAAGTGTCTGAATGTAGATTCATTTCACTCCGGTCTATGAGGTCCTGTAACTTAGATTGAACCGCGTCGTGGGAAGCAGAGTCCTGGTAACTTCCGACTGAAGCAGCGGCTGTCCGATGTCCCCCAGGATGTCAGCGACTGCCTTCCTGACACGCGGAGGATAACTTCTTGACAAAGATACGATTTTTTCCAGTTCCGGGGCCCCGTACTTTTCGAAATACAGACACTTGACGCGGTCATAAATGTCCTGAGCCGTCGTCCCCGGTATGCTTTTCATATCCTTTATCGCATCCAGCAGCCTCAGGTACGGAATCTGGCTTTCCTCCCGATACTCCAGGCTATAGGCTTTCACGCACTCGATGTCCAGTTTTTTGAAACTGAAACGCCGCACTGGACTTGGCGTGGCTATCGTTATGGTTGTGGCGACCTGCTCGGTCAGGCCCATCTTGTTGTAAATGTACGCCCCGGTGATATATCCGCCCAACTTCTCTGTCAGATAGCGGAACTGTTCATCCTGATATACCGGCAGGTTGCCTAACCCCAGAGCCGATTTTCTGGGACGATAGTACGCTCCCTTCTCAACCCGGACGAGCATCCCTTTCCGGTTCAATTCGGAAAGCAGCACGGCGACATTCGCGGTTTTGTCGAAATCAAAGGACAGCTCCCGGAACGTGAATATGCGTCCGGCGTCTATCTGCTCAATCTGCCGCAATATGTTCTTTCTGAATGACTCCATCCGTGTCTCTCTATTTTGCCCGCAAAGATAATAAATTATGTAATTACTTGCAAAAACATAATAAAAACCATTCTTCCCGCTTATTTGCCGCTAAGCAAAGAAAGCGGGGCGGACAGGAATGACTCCCGCCCGCTCCGCACCTGGTATTTTGTTTTTTAGAATGGTTTCCCTTCTCTACTCCAGCGTCCAGCTGCCGTCGGCCGCCACAGAGAGGGTCAGCTGCGTGCCGGCCGTGCCGACGAGGAGTTCGGCGTCCCACTCATAGGAGTCGTACTCCGTCTGGTCCGCCAGCGTGGCCTCTACCGTATACCCGTCGGAACTGAGCGTGAAGTAGCTTTCAGATGTCGTGCTGAGCACCGTCCGCTTACCGTCCAGCGTGGCGGTAAGGAACACGTCGTACTGGTACACCTCCAGAGGCAGCAGGCATTCCTTGAACCCCGAATACACCGCGAACCTCAGCCTCGAAGCCTGTATAGGGTCCGTGAAGTAGCCGTGCCAGTAGATGTCGCAGGTGTATCTCTGCGTCGTGAAGTCGTCCGTTCTGCGGACCACGCCGCACTTGTCGATGGCGTAGACCTTCGTCGTGGCGTTCCAGGTGTTGACCGAGGCGGTCATCGTGTGGCCGCCGGTGAACGAGTTGCCGAGGTCCGGGTCGTCGTCGTTCTCGAACTCCACGACGCTGTCGTCCGCGACCATCCACACCCTCCGGCCGCTCTCCGAGCAGGACGGGGTGTACTCGAACGGCTTCTCAATCTTGCCGTAGGACACGGTCACGTCGGTCTCCGTCATCGCCTCCGAGCCGCCCGTGGAGACGACGTAGGTCCTCTCGTCCTGGTCAAGCTTGGAGCTGGTCGGGGTTATCGTCACGTACCAGTGCGTCCTGTCCTCCGACTGGAACTGCGCCCCGAGAGTCACCGTGTTCCCGGATATGACCGGATCGGCGTAGTTCACGCTGTCGTCCGAGTCCTCCCCGTCCCTCGTGAGCAGCTCGTACCTCGTCAGCTCGTAGTCCACGCCCGGCGTGAGGATGTCGTACGTGAGGTTGCCGGAACTGTCCACGCGGTAGTTCGCGGCCACGCTGAACTTCACAGTCACCTGTCCGCCGCCGGACGGCACGAGCACCCAGTACGGGCAGTCGGTCTCGCCGGCTATCCTGTTGGTGCAGTCGTCCACGTCGATGTAGTCGTCCTCCCACGGGCGGGTGTGGTTGAGAGTGCACAGGCTGTTGTGTTCCCCGTGGCCAAGCGTGCAGTCGTCCGGATGCTGCTTGTGGAATCCCGAGCTCGTCCAGCCCGTCTCGATGTCCACCATACCTATAGGGCTGACGTCCACCGCCTTCGCCCGTGCCACCACAGTGCATTGGTCGGCTATCCTCCCGTCCCAGTAGCGGGCCGTGAGGGTGCCTGTGCGCTGCGAGGTGTACGACCCCTGCGAGAGCGTGAGCGTGGATGAGTTGAACCCCACCCCCGTCAGCGACGACGACAGCGAGTAGGTTATCCCGTAATGGGACGAGTTCCCGGTCACGGACACGGACGCCGAGCCGTTGCCGGGGATGTAGTATGTGGAGCTTCCGAAGCGGAACGCGCGGCTGTCCGTCACGTCCGGCTCTATCTTCCAGTAGTCATCGAGGAACCCTCCCTCGTCGGAGAGGTTCAGCGTAAGGGTGTACCGCGTGCCCCTCGCAACGTCGAAGTTGTCCGTGGCGTTCTCCCCGAGGTACATCCTGTAGGTGTTCGCGCTCACGAGTCCTCCGGAGAGGTCCGTGTGGTCCCGGTCAGCTCAAGGTAGGTCGGGAGGTAGCCTCCGACGGAGGTCCCGCTGTCCGGGACCTTCAGTTTAGGGTCCGACGAGCTGTTGCTTATGAGCTTCCCGCAGGCGTTCTCGAGGCTGTAGTACCTCACCGACGAGCCGCCTGAAAGCAGCGACAGGTCGGAGGCCGACGCGTAATCCCCGTCGGAGACGAGGGAGGACTGCGAGGAGGTGAACGCGTTGGAGGCGGCGAACGGCGAGGTCACCGTCGGCGACTGCCGGATCCTCAGGCTCTCTATCTCGAAGCTCCCGTGGGAGAAGCTCTGGTTTATCTTGAAATCCAGCCTCGACGGCAGCCGCGTGAAGCTCAGGTTCAGCGGCGAGCCGGACGAGAGCGTCGCGTCCACCGGCCCGCAGGACATCGGCATCCCGCCGGAGAGCGACCGCGAGCCTACAGGCCAGTCCACCGAGAGGGACTGGAGGGCCGACTCCGCAGCGCCCGAGGTGAGGGACGAGCGTCTGTCGCCGCAGTTGAGAAGGCCGTAGAAGCGGTAGCTGCTTCCCGACAGTCCGCTGAC
>CAVCDF010000198.1:0-5045 GCA_963600795.1 Anaerotignum sp.
GGTGTAGATATCGGCGGTCTGGAAATGGTGACAATGTCAAACATCCCGCCCCATCCTGCGAATTATAAACAGAGAGCTGGCAGGGCCGGCCGAAAAAGTCAGAACAAGAGTGCATGCATAACATTTTGCAACCCGGACCCGATTGGAATCTCTGTTTACAATGACCCGCTCGATGCACTCATACAAAAACCGATTCTGCCTCCTTTTGTGGATTTGTCAAGCCCGCAAATTATTCAGCGCCATATAAATAGCGCTCTCTTCCGTGACTTTCTGCATACTAATAACGCTCTCATTAATTTGCGCCCTGATGCAAAGGGCGTGAAAGTAATGGATTTCTTTACGTCGTATAAATATGCTATAAAACCAGATGGAAATATAGACAGAACTCAAATTGCCCTATCTGGCAGCAATACAATCATCACTCCGGATGATTATTTGACGCATATACAGACCAGCATCTATTCAAAGTTCATCAATTACCTTGATGATTTTATCCGCAACAACAAATTTTCGTTCCTTGAATCTCTCATCGATGGAACATGCAAGTCTGGTTCATCTGCCGGCGAACTTGCTTCTCAAACCAAGAAAGACATTGAGCGTGTCATGATAGATTTGGACTCTGAACTCAAAGCCATTGCGGAATCCTACAGAGACAGAGTTGTATCTCTTTCAACGTCAGGAATGAATGCAGTTGACGATAAATATTGCCGAAGGCTCAATTTCGAATTCGTATCATTATTGGGAAAGAATCTTTTGGAGCAATTCTCCGACAAACAGTTCATTCCTAACGCAAACATGCCGCTAAACATAGCAGAACTGAAAGTATATGATGAGTATGACGGTCGAAAGAATCCGCAATATGACCTCCAGAAAGCCCTTACCATCTGGGCCCCTGAAACAGTCTCTTTCGCGGAAGAAACCACATATGAAGTCATTGGCATCGATTGGAACAGACGCGTAGGGGCATTTAAGCAGATTCGCCATTGTTCTTCCTGCGGAAAGATATGGGTTAATGGCACGAATGATTGTCCATATTGCGGTTCTCCTGCCGCCAGGTGGGATAATTACAACAATAAGGATATTATGACAATGATTCAGCCGGTAGCTTTTATTCCTAGTACAGATATAAGCCACAAATTGGATGGTGGGGAAAAAACTTATCTTGAGTCTGTGCTTCTCGGCGTTGACGACTTTTCAGGAGTACCTGGGCGACTTTTCAGCACACGCACAAGCAAGCCTCATGATCAGGAGACATCCAGAATTATCGTGTATAATCCGGGAAGAGGGTACGGGTTTGCCGTCTGCAACTGCGGCTACTCCCATTTAGAAATTGGCCCGGAAGGGGATCAGACGGCAGATACTCACATTGGTAATGTCATGTATCCACTCAAAACCACACCAACCGGAAAGCACTATCACCACAATCTACTCAAAGAAGATAAGTGCTATAGCGCCAATCAGCTGACCTCACTCCAAAGGAATGTAATCTTAGGATGTGAGATTCAGACAGACTACACGGAAATCAGGTTATATGACACCGGTAACTGCAATCTCACAAATCCGATGAACGATGTGGAGATAGCGACAACGCTTGCAATCTTGATGTGTAAGAAATTGGCCGAGATTATCCCATGCGAACGCAAAGATATAGGGTTCCTTCTCAGACATTCCGGGAATGGATATTCTATCTGCTTATATGATGTGGCCAAGGGTGGCGCAGGCTATTCATCCAAACTGCAGGATACAACACTTGTATTCAAGATGCTTGATGATATCAGAACCGACATTAAGAAATATCACTCAATCGAAGATTTCCTTGATAGAGATTCTCTCCGCTATCTTGATCAGATAGATATAAAGAAGACTGAGAGATGGCTTGATCGTGAACTAAATGTACGGAAATCTGTCCCAACTGCCGTATCTACAGCAGTAAGTTCTTATGGTACAGCTTCTTTCGCTAGCAGTTCTGACCTTAAAGCTGCGGTTCTTGCATCCAATGTGGGTTCCTCTATGCTCTTTATGGAATATAAACCTGCCAGTTGGAATTATGACGGCAGCGCTGCCGCTCAAGCCTCGTGGATTGATCTCCGCGGCGACCTATGCGCTGCTAAGTCATCCTGCTGTTTTATGGGAATCAAGAGACTTGTTCCAGATGATATTCTCCAGATGTTGAACAAAATGACTGTATGGGCTACACTCTATTCAACAAAATATATCTTCCCAGAGGGGATCTATCCTCTTGCCCTCGTCAATGGACAATTGTATTTTACGGATATCGAGGATTATGCTTATCTTGACTCGAATTGGGCAAAAGATCATATCTTTGTTGTGCCTTTCTCCACACCGGTCCAATTCGATACTTATGCGCCCACACAGAGCAGACTGGGACTGACTAAAATTGCAGAAGGCACATGCGTGAATACCAATAAAATCTTCAACCTTGTCTACAATAGTTCTTCCGATACTATTGACGGATTCATGAATGATGTCGCCGGCCACAGGATAGAAATCTGCTATACGGATAAGCATCTTAAGAATCAACTGGGCATGATTATAACATCTCAATTTATAAAAAGTCTCCTTGAGAAATATCATGTCAATGATTTCTCACTTCATTTCGTGGGACTTGTATATATGGATGACTACGGATGGCCAAAAGACCAGCGCAATCGCTACATTACTAAAGGTCTTTCTGATGACATCGAGCGTGATTCTCTGCTGCAAGATATGATGTGCTGGTGTCCGGCCGACAAGTTGGAAATAGAGAGTCTGGATACATTTTCGCAGCATTATAGAGATCTGGTAATCCGGGATACTTTAACTGGAAAGTCGCTGGCAATATGCCCTGACGGTGGATTTCAGAATGGATGGTTAATTGATACATCCAAAGGCAGGATGAACTATTACGGCAACGCCTGTGATTATAGTAGTACCATCCCTGTGAAGAGTATGGCGCTTATCAAATTCCACATTGAGGTTGATTGAAATCGATAAACTGACAAAAGATACAATCCATGGATAGAAATCTATTTTTGCTCGAGCCTTCGGAGATCAAGATGATTCAGGAGATCAATACCATTGGCGAAAAGGGTGGTTTCACTCTTTTACATCAAGACTTCTGTTTCAAGGGAGTTAAAGATTTTTCTTCTTCTCTGCCGGTCGACCTGGTTATCCTCAAGGATGGTCAGGAGATTGGTGAGGCGAATGGAGAGGATAATCCGAATCATGGCTATCAGCCACTCATTGATGACCTTAAGGATGAGTCGAGAGCCATCCGAACAATTATTGACGAGGAGCGAAGACGTCGACATCCCGAGGAATGTAATAACGGTTACGAAGTGGAAGAATGGCCACATCTCGGAAACTATGACAACCCCGATAATTGCGAGCCGATTTTTACTCAAATAGATGATGATGACTTTCTATCCAATTATTCTCGACTCTATGATGACAGGCCCTATGACGATTGGTTCAAAGACAGCAGAGCGCATAATGATAGAATGGAGTCCCTATTTGAAGATAGAGGAGCCGTTACCGAAAGTGGCCGGCTGAACAATTTTGCCTTGATTCAGCTTGATGCTAGACTTGGTCGCATAAAATGGTATATCTCAATGCTTACCAAAGGATGCGACGGGTGCTTTAATAAAACGAACTGGAGTGCTAGCACAACAGGCTGCTATCAGGTAAAGTACGATAAAACAGGGAAGATCATACGCAGGACAATTTATCTCCTTATTGATGTCATAGAATCGGTAGCGGTGGTAAGGGGTGTTGCTAGAGACGAGGTCATCGCAGAAAACTATATTCATGAGATGTTTCACGCATATTATGACAACGTAAAGAGAAAGAATCTTGTAAATGCTTATCTTAAGGGGGTGACTGAACTTGAAGAGCCGATGGCAGAGTTTGGTATGCTTGTCTTTATGTCTCAGTATAAACCTTCTTCCTTGACCGCAGCCTTGCATAGTGTAAGTAGCAAACTTTCTTGCGGAGATCGTAATATCCAGTTCTACGGGCTTGGTGCAGAACTTTTTAAATGCTGGAATGCATCATTCCCATTTGGCGGGAAAGCCCTTGAAGTCTATCAGAAGATTATGCCGTCTCCTAGGCTGTCCATAACACTGGTTGATATTTATGTCCGTGAAGCGAGGTCTCTATCTTTCAAGCCTAGCAAATGTTTGAAAATGGTTCACGATATTATTGACGGATTTGATCGGAACATCGGAAGTATTCATAAGCACTACAAATACAACGGGAAGGAATATGGCTATATCTGCAGAGTGATCCATGATGTTCTAGAGTCTTATGCCGCCAAGCCGGGTAGTTCTTTCGCCGGGATGGTTAAGGATTTTGGCAATAATGATCTTCGCTACTATCCTTATGGCATTTTCGCTATCCGCAGCACTATCAAAGATGATGTCGCCAATAACTATAACTTAGGCCGTTCTATTAAGCTTGAAGACGGGACAGTCATTGTAGTCAGACGCGTTTGGAGCAATAACAAGGGAGGCAATGCTCAGACTTTCTTTGATCGTGTTAAGCGACTGTACAAGAAAGGAATCCTTTCAAGCAGTGTGGATATTCTGGCATAATAGCTTCTCCGCCGCCGCGAGCTAGCCTAAGCTGAGAGCCTGAAGGATACGCGCGAAGTGAGTGGCGTGCAAGTAGCAAGCGCCGAGCGCGAAGAGAAGGATGCTGTGAAGCCCGAGGGAGAGCAAGAGAAGACCCCCGCATTGGCCGCGACAGCGCGAAAACTCCGCGGAGGCGCGAGAGGAAGTCTTTCTTGATGCGACACTTGTGGATGCTTAACTCGTTGTCCGAGAGGTTGAGGGAGGCTTTGATTTCGTCGCGCGAGTGGCCGGCGGCAATCCAGGTCTGAGGGTTTTCGGCGGTTTTTGCGGGGACCTGGATGAGGAGGGTGCCGCAGAGGGCGTTCAGCGGCCTGCGGACAATCCAGGTCCGAGGGTTTTCGACCGTTTTTGCTGGGACCTTCTGAGTTTTTCAACAATTTGTACTAAAAAATCATAATCAGCTGAAAATAAGTC
>CAVCDF010000199.1:0-4654 GCA_963600795.1 Anaerotignum sp.
TTCCCTCAGACTTGCCCTTGATGGGCAGAGAGGGACTGGAAGATTGCCGCACTCCGCTTCGCTGCGTGCGTCAAACCTCCAGCCTTTTCAGACTTGCTTCAGTAAAAAGTCATCGCAAATGGTCAAGACATCTCCTATATTTTGCACTTCTCGCGAATTTTGGCTAATTGAGTTATATCTATCTTGATGTTTCTTTCCTTTAATGTAGCCAATGTCGAATCAATAAATTTCTTAATTTCTTCTTCTGAATACTGTGACCTCAAGGTGAGGGCCCCCTCAATGAAGTCATTAATAGCATTCATATTGCAATTTACATTATCTAATGTAAGTCTCTCATTTAGCTCCTTTAACAATTTATTCATACTTATCAGTGTTATAATCTTTTACTTAATCGATACGTTCGCTCGTCTGTTGGCTTCGCGACTATCCAGTCCCAGTTTGCCGTACATTGATTTTCCGTATCCTTTTATGGATATTTGCTCTGAAGGAACACCGGCTTCAGCCAGTACATTCTTGACCGCATTTGCGCGATTGGTCGACAGTACATTGTTCAGGGCGTCCGTTCCCAAATCGCAGGTATAGCCGTCAACTTCTATAGTTGCTGACTTATCGGTGCTGCAATAGGCCTTTGCGAATTCCGAAATAAGAGCTTTGCCCGAAGATGTCAGGTCAGAAGAATTCAATGTGAAGAGAACAGCGATAGAAGGGATTACCACAGCCTTGTCCTCGCCCGTGAGGTCGTTCTTGTTCGCCTCAAACTTAGACTTGAACGACTCGATGTTATCAATCGCGTCCCCGACAGTCGTATTCGAGCTGAGCGCAGTTGCCGTCGAGATGTCAAATGTCTGAACGTCAACTTCGATAGCGTCAACTCCATCGTTGATATCTCCCACGCCCTCGAAGGACTCGATGTTCTCTTCCGCAATAACATCGTTGTCTTTTGCATCATTTACGCCGACCGTGATGCCGACAGCCGCAGCGGCGGCAACAATCACTCCTGCGATTGTACCGCCTACAGTCTTCTTCTTTTTCTTGCCTGCGCAGTCGTTACAGATCAGGCCCTTTGCCGTTTGTTTTCCTTCGCCCTGCGGAATAGTCTTTCCGCATTTGGCGCATTTAGAACCGTTGTTTTCCATACCTTTATTATTTAAAAATTGACTTCAAAAAGCTATCTTTCACTATCTTACACTCCTGAAAATCAAGCCCGCTCAGATTGCTGCTTTCTACCACGTCTTTGAAAGAGTCGGTGGCAAACAATCCTGCAGCTATCTCGGGAATGGTGAAAAGAGGTGTATAGTTAAAATCCGCATTGAACGCATATTCGCGGATATTTTTGATGGTCTTTTTGTCCTTGAAATAATCCACTTTAGACCGATGGAGATTCAGTGCTCCGTTGGCCATAGACAGCACATTGATGAAATATAAAGGCTTCCCTTCAACATCTATCTGCAAAAACTCGATTGTCTTGGACGCCATCGTATTCTCAATGGCAGACTTGGCTTTCTCATTACAAACGAGAATATATCCGAGAAAAAGGTAAATGTCACGTTCAGCATCACCGTCATCTGTGTCCCATACAAAATGAGGAATGCGCCATACGGACTTCATCATATGTCCGTAGTTTTCTTCAAGAAATTGTTGAGAAGAACTATCTGTCGGCCTTATCCCCTTAAAATAATCATAAATATTGTTAAGAGTGTATATTTCCATATCAGTATAAAATTATTTGGTTGTATTTCTTATCACTGTGCCTAATGCCGTGTTTACAGCATGATTGTTAGTAAGACGCAATTGACCTTTATAGAGCTCTTTCTTGATGTCATCCAAGATCTCAAGGGCCTGATCTTGAGTCTTTGCCATCAATAACCTCTTATAAACAGTTTCGTCATAAGGTGCCAAGTGCGACTTGTGTAAAGTACCTTTCATAATACTCTCAGGCTTCATCGGAAGAAGAATACCATTACGAGGATCATTAATGTCAATTTTAAATTTCTTTAATATCTCGCGAGCCCTTTCAGCGCTAGGCGAATTGCCGGCGACCACATGGTGGTATTGTGCACGCCTACCTCCCAATATTTTATGTTCTATATCAAATCTTTTTTTTGCTCGTTCTGACATGACATTTCTCATATTATTGCCCAATTTGTCTCCACTTGCTATAGAATTCGGATCATATTTAGGCGCTTTCTCAGGATGCTTTTTAATCAGTTTCTGCACTTGTTCATTGGTTATATATTGATCACTTGCTCGTCCAGTAATACGTTTGATATGTCTGTATATTTTCGTTTTCTGAAAACTGCTTCGAAGTTCGGTAACAAACTTTCCTTCAGCATTTTTTACAACACCTATCACTTTTTTAACTGGCGCAGTCCTTGAGAATGTCATCAAAGGTTTTTTTACTGCTTTAAGAGCGGAACTGCTGAGTTTCTTGACGGGACCGGACTTGAGTACAGCCGGTAAAGCAATCAGAGCAGCATTCATCGCGACTTCTGACCCGAGATTAATAATCGCTGCCTTTTTCTCAGCTTTTGTGTCTGCATTCGCTACATCAATCGATGCAGATGACAGGGAAAGCCCTATATCTGCAACATTCAGAGCAGTATTTGCGAAATGTGCAGCACCCGCAACAGCAAGTGAGGCGCCGGCAGTTAATGGTGCTGCAAGAGTGGCACCAAATTCCACGGCTGTCAGGGCAAGGCTGGTGAACATCACGACCTTGTTCCAGGTCTTGCGATGTTTCTTATATAATTCGTTTGCATCGGATAGTTTATCAACGACCGAAGCCTCGTCAGTTTCTTCATCAATGTGATACCAAAATCCGGCGGAGGTGGGTTCTCCATTCAGAAGTGGGCCTTCATACGCATCTCCGTTCGGAAATATTATGCTGGCTTTTGAAGGAAACTCATTAGGTTTGTCCCAGAAGGCAGTAATCGTCACGACACCGGTTGTGTCGCTGTAATACAATGTACCGTTACCATATATCTTTCCGTCCGAGAATTCACCTTCATAGCGGTTCCCGTCCGTAAAGGTGAAAACGCCAAGACCATTTATCTTGTCGTTATAGAATTCGCCTTCATAGGTATTCCCGTTCGCGAAAAAATACGCACCCTGGCCACACTTTTGACCTTCGCAAAAATCTCCTTCGTATGTGTCTCCGTTCGAATAGTCAAGTCGCCCGGTTCCGTGTATCCATCCTTTCAGCCAATCTCCGGCATACGTGAAAGATTCTGCCACATATTTTCCCTTTCCGTCAGGAAGATTGTTTTTCCATTCGCCATCGTATGAGTCACCGTTGGCAAATCTATATCTTCCTATGCCGGAATACTCATCATTGAGCCATTCTCCATAGTAAGCATCACCATTAGGATAGACAGTGTCTCCGTACCCTTGACGTTTTCCGCCTACCCATTCTCCAGCATACAGGTACTGAACATCGGGATTGGTTGAATAGAATGAGCCTTGTCCATCAGGAAGGTTGTTCTTGCATTGACCATCATACTGATAATCACCAAGAACCATTTGGGTATTTCCCTCGGCTACACCATTTTTCCACTCGGACGTTATGGTATCATTTGCTACAATATATTGTCCAATGCCATTCCAAACTCCGTCTTTCCAGTCTCCCTCATATTCAGTATTGTTCTTATATGCAAGGCGGCCATAACCATTCGGCTTGCCGTTCTTGACAAGCCCCTCATATTTGCCTGCTTTTGTATCAACGGAAACTTCGGCGCTGATTAAGTTTCCGTTTTCCCAAATACCGGATTTGACTGATCCATCTTCCCGCGTGAGAGTGCCACCCCCATTGAATTTACCGTTTGACCAACTGCCGGTGTAGAAGAGCTTCCCATTCCGGTAAAGTCTTAATTGCCCATCTGGCTTGCCTGCAAGGAAGTTACCCACATAGATTTCCGTACCTTTTATCAAGCAGCCGAATCCATCATAACGGCTATCGGATATAGCTCCGTTGAATGCTTCATTAGTAGTTACGGTATGGGTATAATTCTTTGATGTCGCACCATAATATGCAACGATAGACTCGGATGTTGATTTTCCGTCACTTAAGGTCGTAGTAAGAATTCCTTTCCCGTGAATGACGCTGTCAAATACGTCACCAGACCAGGAATATGAAGCTCCGTCTATATGTCTTGTCCACAATGAATATCCATTATCGGTTGTTTCCCATCTGATTTCAATAGGTTGAGAGCAGGAAAAAAACAGGACAGACAAAAAGGCAATGAGTACCTTACAGATACCCAATCCCCAAGACTGACATTGATGAATATATGGTGGCTTCATTAGTTTTATATTGTGTCATTTTACCAAGAGTTGACAAAATTACGAAATAATTATAAATATCTGCAGGATATACCTATAACTGAACCAAATTTGATTAAGGAATCAGATTCTGATCTTGAAATGTAAGAATGTATGTTTCAACACGCCCGGGCAACTCTTCCTCCATTCCGCTGCGCTCCATTCCCGCAGAATTGCCCTTGATGGGCAGAGCGGTACCAGCCGGCTGCCTGCGTCAGCCCGCTGATGCTTCTATGACGGAAGCAGAGCTTCCGGTTAAACGCCCGGCAAGACATCCGTCATCTGCGATGCCGGAAGACTTGCCCTGTGGGCAGAGAGGAACTGGAAGATTGCCGCA
>CAVCDF010000200.1:0-3965 GCA_963600795.1 Anaerotignum sp.
GGATGGATATAGTCTATCGAGGCGACGACACCCCTCAGGGAGTGAAGTTCAGCAAACGGAGCGACGAAGACGGGCGGGTGTATGAGTTTACCGGCAGCAAGGTCGGGCGCAGCTACACTTTCGGTCACATCGACTCCGCCCTTCAAGAAAACCGCAGTTCCCTCACCTTCTGCCGCCTGGCATACGACCCGGATGACAGGGAGGAGGAAAAGCCGCAGGCGGCTGAATCCTCTCAGGAATCCATCGTTTCCGCCACCGCCGATGTGCTTCTGAGTGCAATCGGTTCAGGCCCTACGCCTGCAGAGCCGCGCAAACGCAGGGACGACGAGCGGAAAAAGAAAGGACTACACAGTTAAAAAGACAGGAAAGATGATAAAGAATATAAAGCAGCCGGACTCGGACATCATACCGGCACAGCAAGTAATCGTCCAGAACAAAAGAATCCTCTCGGAGCTCACGAACATCAGCGCCAGACTGGACGCGATGAAATCCGCCAATGCTTCCCGCAAGAAGGAAACCCCGGCCGATGCCGCCGACCGCAGGATGATGGAGTGGCGCAGCCGCCTTACATCCATCCGCAATCTGAAGAGAGCCATAGCAGTTCTCGCCGTTCTCCTTCTAGCCCTCTCCGCAGCATTCTACTACGACCACAATCTCACCGATGCCGCCTGGGCAAGAAGGGCATACGATGCCGCAGAAAAGTTGAATGACCCTAAACCCGGAATCCAGTACATCCGAGTGCGGCTTCTATTTGACGAGGGAAAGAAGAAAAGCGCCCAGGCACTCACACTCGATTTGGAGGCCCAGGTGGATGCGTTAAAGGATGAGGAGGCAAAGCAATGAGCATCTTGGATGAAATCGGCAAGGAGTTGTCGCACAGCGAAGACTCCCCTTCCACCTGTGGCCTTCTGGAGGTGAAACCAGCCAACGAATGGATCAGTCAGGCACTCAAGCGGCCGGACCCGGACTATTTCTTCCACAATATGATTGTGGCCCAGGAGAATACGGTCATCTTTGCCGTCAGCAATGTCGGAAAATCCATTCTAGCAGTGCAGATTGCCAGCGAAATAGCCCTGAGCGTTCCTGTCCTGTATCTGGATTTGGAACTTTCCGACAAGCAGTTCCAGCTGCGTTACAGTGAAAATGGAGTGGTCCACGAATTCCCTGCAAACTTCCTTAGGGCTGAAATCCGTCCGGAACTGATGCTGAATGTGGATTTGGAAGAAGGAATACTCAAAAGCATTGAAATGGCGGCGCAGAAAGGCACCAAGTTCTTTATCATTGACAACATAACCATAGCCTGCATTAGCGCGGAGAAATCGGAGGCGGCGGGAGAATTTATGAAGAAAATCATCTCACTCAAAGGCCGCTACGGGCTGACAATCATAGCCATAGCGCACACTCCCAAGAGGCACGGCTTCGACCCGCTGACGCAGTATGACCTTGCAGGTTCCGCAAAACTCATCAGCCTGTTTGATGCCGGCATCGCAATTGGGCGAAGCGCCAAGAATCCGGAGCAGCGCTACATCAAGCAGGTTAAAGTCCGCACCGGGCAATCCATCTACGGGGAGGACAACGTGATGGTCTGTGAACTTGTAAAGGATGGCGGATGGCTGCATTTCGAGATTGTCGGATATGAGAGTGAAATGGACCTGATCAGCATCGCCTCGAAACCGAAGGACCCGAGGTTCGACATAGTGGAAACACTTCATTTACAGGGATATTCGGTAAGGCGCATTGCAGAGATGACCGGAGTTCCGAAATCAACTGTCGGAAGATGGGTTAGAGAAGTCCCTGTCCCGAGTGTCCCACCCGTCCCACCAATGGATGATGAAGGACAAGCGGGACAGGTGGGACAGTGGGACACCTGCCCTGAAGGCGACTTGTCAGATGATGAAAACCAGTAGGTATGAAGTATCGCTACCATCTCCTTAAATATGCCGGACCTGCGACAAGGTTCACTTGTCCCTCGTGCGGAAGGCCACGATGCTTCACACCATACGTGGATGAGAACGACGAGCCGGCTGATATCAAGCGTTACGGAATATGCGACCACATAAATTCTTGTGGGTATGTGTCTTACCCTCCTGCAGACTATGGAAGGGACATCTATCCTACGAGGAAATTCAGCAAGACAAATTCACCCAAACGAGAGTCTTCCAAGCCCGCAGAACTCTGCACAATCCCGGAGGCTATTGTGAAGAAGTGCCTGAATTTCGCAGACAAGAACAACTTCATAACATTCCTCAATCGGCTGTTTCCTCAAGAAGTAGTCCAGCGTGTCCTGAGCCTTTACAAGATTGGGACAATGTGGGACACTGGGACAGTTTGGGACGGCGGGACAATCTTCTACGAGTTCGACAAGACCGGCCGCTGCCGTTCGGGGAAAATTATACGCTACAACCCTGAGACAGGCCACCGCATCAAAGATGACGGTCAGCAATCAGTAAGCTGGCTGCACACTTCCCTGCTCCATTCGGGAGAACTCCCCCAAGGCTGGACGCTAAGTCAGTGCCTTTTCGGGGAACATCTCTTGACGCTATTCCCGGACAGCCCTGTCGCTCTCGTAGAAGCCGAAAAGACAGCCGTAATCTGCGCCGCAGCCTTCCCCGGCCACATCTGGCTTGCCACCGGAGGCCGTCAGCAGTTCAACAATCGCCTGCTTGTCCTGAAAGGCCACTCCGTCAAAGTCTTTCCCGACATTGACGCCTATCCCGACTGGAGAAGGAAGGCAAAGGGCTACGCCCCTTTGCTCCACCTTGAGGTCTCCCCCATTCTCGAACGCCTTGCCACACCCGAACAGCGCGCGGCCAAGATTGACATTGCGGATCTCGTGGTCGAGGTCTTCACCGTTTATGGTAAAAGACCATGAGATACAATGATTAATTGTTCTGTTTCTCCAAGTCTTTGGCGATGGTCTCCGTTTCTACGGGTTTGCCCTGCCCGATGGCGCGAGGGTAATAAACCGCTTGCTTCTTGTTGTGAACTATTGCGTTATCTCCATTCCTTTTTCATCATAGATAATACTATTTGTTATCTTAGCCGAAGGGATGATTTTATAATTCGATTGTTTGTCTGACGTACCTCCAGCACCGATATATGAGGCTGAGGGGTTATCTTTTGAAACATAAATCTCTGAATCGGAAATGCTTATATCAAATTCTGTTTGCCCAGAGTTAGATAAAGAACTTAGCCCTCCGCCAATGCCAGCTCCGCCATAAGTTCTATTACCACCAGCACGAACATATACAACCGATTTGTCTATTTTTATGCTTCCAACCGTTTTATCTCCTGTGGCACCTATCGCGGCAGCATATCCGCCGATAATTTTCGGATAATTGGATGTAGCTCTTATGGTTACATTTTTAATAGTAATGTTGCCGCAAGAATGGCTTTGGTAGTCTGAAGAAGTATAGCCTCCAATACCGGAACTACCAGAGCCACCGGTAACCTCTAAAACGTCATTCACATCGGTACCTGTAATGGTCACACTTTTATCGGGTGCCACATAGATACCTGCTCCATAGTTTCCCCTACCTACAGAGATATTATTATTGCCTAATATGTAGATGGTCGGATTGCCACTTTCGACATTGATGGCATGATTATCATTATTTATATTGATGCTGGCGTCATCCAACCAGATGTGCGGACTGCCGCCCGTCACGCTGATGCCGTGGCTGCCGGAGCCGGTGAAGTAATACGTGCCGTCACCGCTGATTGTATAAACGTCCGTCTGTGCCGAAAGGTCTACTGTCGTTGTCCCCTGTTTGTGTAACCTCAGCGTCACGGTATGCAGTTTGGCAGCTTCGGCGGTAAGGTCGTTGTTCAGACTGATGTCATAACTTTTATTATTACTGAGCGTCACGGTAAAGGCTGCCTCCTTGCCCAATGTGCAGGGCAGGATGTTCGCTTCGAAGCAAGATTGTCCGTTTATGGTGGCGGGGTGCATGGTGATGCTGCCG
>CAVCDF010000201.1:0-3857 GCA_963600795.1 Anaerotignum sp.
ATCCCCAAGAGAACGCACTGTACAAATGGTCTCTATACAAGAATGTCTGCGGATATCTGGGCATTGACACCAACGACAGCCGTCCTGTTGATGGTTATATGGCCATTCTGAAAGAAATCATCGCAATCGAGACCAAGGATACTGAACTTATCGAGAAACTTAAAACCGAGACGGCTGACTACTTCTGGAGCGACCTCCTTAACGCTCAGGATGTCCTCTGGCAGCTGAAAGATTATATGCGGGAGTCCCGTCCCAAGAATTGGCTCCAGCAGATCTACGACGAAGCGATTAGTTCAAGACACTGGGTGTTCGAAAAATGGTTTCCCGAATACAAAGTGAGCATCAGTCGTTTCTGCGCTATGTTTGAAGAAGGGAAGACGGCAGCTGATGTTGATGAACAGACAAAGGACTACTTCATTCGTGCGAGCGAAAACTACATTTCTTCTAATCCGCAAGGCAAATACTCAAATGCGGAATATGCCAATCTGCTTCCGCTATGGCCCCAGATGTGGGAAATCTTCAAGAGGAATGTGGCGGCTGAGACAATCTCTGTGGAAGACTACAATAAAATGAATCGTCTTATGCAGCCTGCTCTATCCAAGCAACATCCGGCTGCATATCATCGGCTGTGGGCAGGTCTGTTTCCATATCTGCTCACGACCACCATTACGGACAGTAAGTTTCGCGATGTGTATAACCGTGTGCGAAGCATAGATTCAAGTCTGCAAGAACCTACGGGGTATTGGCTGCAAGACAATATGGCCATTATGGCCTATTTCAAGGAGAAGGTCACATTCCGTGATCAGCTTCATCAAGCCCTGTTTGCTTGGTACCTTTTCGAAAATCTCAATATCAACGACAACAACAACGATATGGAACAATATATAGAAATCCTTCGTGCCAACCGTAATCTGGTTCTTACCGGTGCTCCAGGAACAGGCAAGACCTACCTTGCAAGGCAGATAGCAAAGGCGATGGGAGACGATGACCCCGGTTTTGTGCAATTTCACCCATCATATGACTATACAGACTTCGTCGAAGGCCTTCGCCCCAATGATGATGGCACATTCGAGCGAGTGAACGGTACATTCAAGCAATTCTGCGCTGATGCCTTGTCGGGTGTCAAAACATCGGATTTTGATAAGGCTTACGACAAGTTACTGGCTGATTTGTCAGAGATGGACGAACCGATGAAACTGACCACCCCGAATAGCGGTGCCTTATTCGCCATTTCGCCCAATAAACGTGGAAGTCTCAACCTCCATACGGGCGCGGATCTGGCCAAGCAAGGCTCACTCACCAGAGAAAACATCCGCGATCAAATTAGTGGAGAGACGGTCTACACCTACTGGAAAGGCTACTTCGAGGGCGTTGTAAAACTCCTGAAAGATAAATATGGCTTGTGTGAAGGCAAGCCGACTCACGCTCCAACCGATCACGTCTTCATCATCGATGAAATCAACCGTGGAGAACTGTCGAAGATATTAGGAGAATTGTTCTTTGCTATAGAACCGGATTACCGAGGCAAGGAGCATCCGGTCAAGACCCAATACCAGAATCTTGTGGAACCGGGTGACCCCTTCTACAAAGGTTTCTATGTTCCGGAGAATGTGTACATCATCGGTACTATGAACGACATTGATAGAGGCGTGGAGAGTATGGACTTTGCCATCCGCCGGCGTTTCGCCTGGATGGAAGTGAAGGCTGAAGATCGTGTGACTATGCTGGACATCGACATCCCTGACTGGAGCGATGATGCAAAACGCTGTATGGCCGCCCTCAATGCCGCTCTGAAGAAAAAAGAAATCGGGCTTACTTCGGCTTACGACATAGGCCCTGCATATTTCCGTAAGCTGTCTCTGTATGACGGTGATTTCGAAAAACTTTGGAAATACCATATTCAAGGAGTTCTGGAAGAATATCTACGAGGCACACGCAACATCGAGGATAAGATGGCCAGACTGAAAGAAGCTTTCGACAAGTATAAAGCCGAATAGCTGAGAATGGCATCGCCTGTCGTCATATCAGACAACGCCCATAGGCGAAAACTGCCCCTCACGGAGCAGCAATGGGCAGATTTGTCCCAGATTGAAGGCCGCTCTGTCAAGGAGCTGTGCGAGCGGGGCGAAACCGACATATCCCTGCTCGTATTCCCTGAAAGTCTGGATGTTTACGGAGACAAAATAGGTGATAGCACCATACTTGACATAAATGACGGAACTATCTCCACGGGCAATCTTATGGGATTCGTGGGGCAAAGGGAAACTCGGCTGCGCATCCACTCTCGTTTTGACCGGGAAGAGAATGACTACTTTATGCACTATATGCTGGAGAAAGTCTTCTCAGTGAATCTGTTTAACCTTCAATACAGCTCAGACCCGGAAACCGTCTTTGACTTTGTCCTGTTCTTGTTTCCATACTTCCTGAAAAGGGCATTGTCGCAGGGTCTTTACAGAGAATATGTCTCATACTCCCATAACGACACCCGAGTTCGCGGAGCCATTGATATTTCAAGGCACATCAGTCTCAACATACCCTTTACGGGCAATGTTGCCTATAAAACACGCGAACATACGGCAGACAATGCCCTGATGGAACTTGTCCGCCATACAATAGAGTACATCAGCACCAAGGAATTCGGTCCCGGCATTCTTTCCCGCGACGAAGAGACCAAGGCCGATGTCGCTCAGGTAATCAAAGCCACTCCGAGGTATGAAAAGGGAGAGCGAGCGAGGATTATCAACAAGAATCTTCGGGCCAAAATTCATCCATATTACTCAGAATATGAGCCGCTTCGCAGACTCTGTATTCAGATTCTCCGACAGGAGGAAATTAAGTACGGGAACGACAATGACACCGTGTATGGCGTTCTCTTCGATGGTGCCTGGCTCTGGGAAGAGTACTTGAATACGATTCTGGAACAACTTGATTTCAAACACCCTGAGAACAAGTTGAGACGAGGAGCAATTCATCTGTTCAAGCCCAAGCGTGTCGAGCGTTTCCCGGATTTTATATCCGAGCGTATGGTACTCGATGCTAAGTACAAACGTTATGAGGGCAGCCAAGTCAGCGATGTCGGCCGTGAAGATCTTGCCCAGGTAATCTCCTATATGTATATCCGGCAACTCGATGCCGGCGGCTTCCTGGTGCCGGGAGGTGATACCGTCAATGTTGTTTCAGAGGAACTCAACGGCTATGGAGGCAGAATGTTTATCCTTAACCTACCCATTGCCAAGGATGCACAGTCCTACGCATCATTCGTGCAGAGTATGCAAGTAAATGAATCAGAGTTGAAACAGGCTATAGAGTCAATAGAATTCAAAAGATAATTTGATGCCTTATGAAACCCTCCCTCATCTTTTCCCAATATGTCTGGTTGGTGAACACGCTTCGTCGATACAATCGCCTGACTCTTGAAGAACTCAACGACAAGTGGATTCGTGACGAGGTGGCCGATGGAAATCCTCTTTCTCGATCCACATTCAATCGTCACCGTGACGCGGTGCTGGATATGTTTGGAGTCGTCATCGAGTGCGATGCGCAGGATGGCTACAGGTATTACATTGACAATCCTGAAGTGCTGGAAGACGATTCTATGGAACGCTGGATGCTGAATTCGCTTACCGTGGGTTCTGTCTTGGCTGACAGTCAGTCCATCCACGACCGTATCCTGTTGGAGAATGTTCCTGCCGGTGAAGAACACCTTCAGACGCTCATCAAGGCCATTAAATCCGGCAACAAGGTCGAGTTGGACTACGCCCGCTTCGGGCATAATGGATACAAGATTCATCTTGCCCCATATGCGTTGAAGCTTTGGCACCAGCGCTGGTATCTGCTGGCATCGAACGACCATTATC
>CAVCDF010000202.1:0-3708 GCA_963600795.1 Anaerotignum sp.
GGACCACATCCACAGTCTCCACGCCGTAGCGGAAGAACCGGTTGACGACGGAGATGGCCTGGGACACTTCACCGTCGCTCACGGAGCCGCTCACGTCGACCGCGACCAGCAGGCGGGCCGCGAGCTCGTGCCTGCCGCCCATATACCGGAGCCCGTACCTCCGGTTCGGCCTCATCCGCGTGAGACGGCGCTTCGAAGAGATGACGGAGGCGCTGAACCCCGACAGCGCGGTCCTGTAGTCAAGGCGGACGACGGCCGAAGCCGCTATCTCCGTCCTGAGGTCTCTCGCGAACGACCCCCATTGTCCCGTCCTGACGGCGGTACGGACAGCCTCGCGGACCGGCTCCGCCGCCAGCTCGTCCTCCTCCCACAGCTCCGAAGCCTCCGCCGACATCCCCGACAACGCGGCGAGACGGCTAACTTCTCCGGATACCTCCTTTTCCGCTCCCCTGTCTTCCTCCTCCCCGCCCGCCGCGGGAGGACGGTCTCGGTCCAGATATTCCTCGACGACGGCATAGTACTCCTCGAAGCAGAGCCCCCTGTCGAACCGCAGGTCCGGCGGCAGCTCGATGGTCTTTATCCTGCGGTAGTGGCAGACGAGTGTGACGTCGCTCGCTAGTCCGAGGACCTCTTTCCTCGCCTTGTATGGCTGCCTCTGATAGGGATGTCCCAGAAGTATGCGTATCACCTCGGCCCTGAGCCGCTCCTCTACCGCCCCGTCCGTCCAGTCCGCGATGATGGCGGGATTGTATTCTATCCGCATCTTCCCCGTGCGCATCGGCACGGACATCGACCGGTTCTCCGTCATGGCGTGGGTGCACCAGGCAGAGAACAGCAGCGGCTCCGTGAGGAACCACTCTTCGGCGATGCGCGAGAGACGCTCCTCCATCAGATGGTCTTTATGAAGTCGGTGATGATCCGGAGACAGTCCGGAACCCTGTCCGCCAGGAAGTCATCCGCCTTCGGGTAAGCGCCTCCCTCGAAGACCGAGCAGAAGTGGGCCATCGCCTCGCGTCTCCCGCTCTCGGCGAGCCAGCCGACATACTTGATGAGGTTCTCCGCGGCACGGCCGTCAGTGCCCTGTCTCCCGTTCTCCAGACTGCGGAACAGGCTCTCGTTCACCACGGTCAGGTCATGGACCGGATATCCTTCGAGAACGGCTTTCCGGCCGTCGAAGTCACCGAGCACCGACTCGGCGCTGATTACGGTACCCTGCCCCAGACTCGCGAAGAACGCCGCGGAGGCCGCCGCCCCGACGATGCCGGAGACGGCCTTTCTGGTCGTCGCCGTTATCTTCCTCGTACATTTGAGGATGTCCGACACCCTCTCCCAGCCCCTGCGGTCGGGGGTCTTCTCCAGCGGAGATGACGACTCCGCGGCGGAGCCGTCGCCGTCCAGCATCCGTCCGTTCTCCCCGATGAACGCCGTGACGCGGGGGTCGATGCCGCTCCTCTCGGCCCAAAGCAACCACTCGCCCACCGTAGGGCGGAAGCTGTAGACGTTGAACCGGGAGACAAGCGCCGGGTCCATCTCGGTGAGCAGGTACTCCTCGCCGTCGTTGACGGCCGAGACGATGCGGCTGCCCGGCGGGAGTTCCCGTCCCGCCAATCTGCGGTTAAGGCACAGGTCCATGACCGTCTGGAGCATCTCCGGACGGGCACGGTTAAGCTCGTCTAGGAACAGGACCACCGGAACTCCGTCCGTGGGAAACCAGTACGGAGGGGCGAAGACGGTCTTCCCCGTAGCCTCGTCCCTGACGGGGAGGCCGATGAGGTCCCCGGGGTCGGACATTTGGCCGAGGAAGAGGGTGACGACCCTCTCCCCTCTGCCCGTGAAGAACTCGGTGATGATTCTCGACTTCCCCGTGCCGTGTCTGCCGGAGAGCATTATGTTGTGGCTCGCCGGGGTGTTCTCAAGGAGACCCTTCAGCTCCTTCGTGTTGATGCTTATAGGCATTGCGTTATGGTCTTGTAGTTTCTTTATACTTGCTTTCAAGGGCCCGGATCCGGCCTGACTTTATCCTGTCGCGGTCAAGCGCCGCGGTCCTCTCGCGCCAGAGCGTGAGCGCTCCGGGGAGGATGTCGCCGATCAGGTAGGAAAACCATTCGGCTATCTCCTCCCGGTAGCGCGCCGCGACAACACGGGGGCCTATCCTGAAGTTGTTCATACCGTAACTGATGACAACCGGCATCGGCGTGCGCAGTATGAGCTCGTATCCGTGCAACGTGAGACCGCAGCCCTCAGGGAACGCGACCCTCCCGGCGATGTCCCCGCGGACACCCAGCAGCGAAAAGTCCCGCGTCCTGCGCTCCACCTCGTCCCATCTGGCGGAGATATGCGCAAGCAGGTCCCTGTACATCCAGTCCGCCAGAGCGTCCGAAAGTTCCTCTATGGTCAGCTGTCCGTCCATCACTCCGGCCTTTTCAGTCCCACCACTCGAGCAGGTTCTCCTTCAGCAACTTCCAGAGGAGGCACCAGGCCTTGTGGAACCTCACCTTCTGGGGCTCGCCCTTGAGGTAGTAGCCGTCATCGCAGCTGAAGCCGTTGAAACGGCCCCGGTTGCGCAGGTTCACATACGGTAGGTTTTCCTGGGCGTCGAGTCCTCTGGCGCGGATGATATCAACCAGTCTTATCGCCAGCCGCATCTGCGCCGAGCAGCGGCCGCCGTTCTCGCAGTGGCCGAAATTGTCCCAGTAGAAGACCATCCATTTGAGCTTGAAGCGGAGTATGCCGAGCAGGTAGTCGCAGTCATAGTCCGAATCCCTCATCATTATGTATTCCTTCCAGAACTCCGCGCGGCGGGTCTGGATCTCCTTCTCGAAGGCACCCCAATCCTTACGGGACAGTCCCTTACGGTTCAAGAGGGAGAACCGCCGGCATTCCTCCTCCAGCACCTTCTCCTCCTCGTCCTGCGACAGCCCCTCGAAGTTCTCCGGAAGCTCCGGAAGAGCCTCCATCATCTTCCGACATTTCTCATCCATCTCCCTGACCCTGGCGGAGATCCCCTCCATCCAACCGTCTATCCTCTCCTCGAGGCTTATGTTATATTCCAGTTCTTCTGTCATCGCTTTTCAGATTTCAAGATTCCGACAATGTCATCAATCTCTTCCCGTCCGGCATAAGCGCCCTGAACCCGGGTAATCTCGCCTCCGCACTCCAGAAGCATATCTCCGCCTCCGATGAGGCGTTCCGCTCCCGGAACGTCGATAATCGCGAAGGACTCCTGCCTTGCGGCGGTTCTGAACGCCAATCTGGTTGGAAAATTGGCTTTGATGGCTCCGTTGATAATCGCCGGGGACGGCCTCTGCGTCGTTATGACGAGATGTATTCCCGCTGCACGTCCTTTCTGGACCAGACGGACGATAAGGTTCAGAATCCCGCCGTTTTTCCTGCCGCCCCACATCGGCACCGTGAGGTCGGCGAACTCGTCAATCACCGCTACGATGTACGGCATCTTTTCTTTCGCTTCGGCGTTGTACTGGCGGATATTACGAACATCGCCTTCGACCAACGCTTCATATCTCTTTTCAAGTTCGAGGCAAAGTGAACGCAGGGCCATTTCGGCCTCCTCCGCCGTGGTCTGGACGGCTTTCTTCTCCACGTCGGGCAGTTCCGCGATATATTCGCGCTTCAAGGCCCTGTAAGCCTTCAGATCGTAATTTTTCGGGTCAATGAGAACGAACTTCACTTCATCCGGGCTGCGGGAAC
>CAVCDF010000203.1:0-3646 GCA_963600795.1 Anaerotignum sp.
GGAACACCTTTTCTCCGATCGGGAGAGGCTTGCTCCAGGGGGCGTGGACCTTCCTGATGCCCGTGCCGCGAAACGCCGAGTCGGCGATATGGACAGGGGAGTTGAAGAATTCCACACGTCTGAGGCCGGTGCAGTTCCCGAACGCCGCATATCCGATTGATTTCAATGTGCGCGGCAATGCGAGGAACTCGCATAGCCTGCCGCACCCGTCGAAGGCGCGGCTTCCGATGCTCCCGATCAGGGACTCTTCCCAGTCCACCGAGAACAGCTCTCCGCATCCGCGGAAGGCTCCGTCGCCGATGGATCTGCAGTCCCTGCCCGGCTCGACAAACCTCAGGTTCCTGCAGTCCGCGAAGGCTTGGTCCTCTATCCTGACGACCGAGTCCGGCAGGCGGACGTCGGTCAGTTCATCCCGGCCCCTGAAGGCGGACTCCCCTATCGCCGACGGAGTCCCGGACACCGTCAGCACGCCCTTGTCCGTAATCGTGTAAGTCAGAGCCGGTTCCTCTGTGCCGGTACAGCAATTGGTTTCATCTCTTGCCATATATTCTTCCTCAGTTCTTTTCTACATATACTTGCGGAAAGGGGGAAAACTTTCAGAGGATTCGGAGAAAACCGCTGGGTCTGTTTATGATTTTACAGTTATTCATTGCCGGTCCTTTGAAGCGTTTACCCGTTTTTGACTCAGTCGGGTCAATTGCAGTCTCTTTATGCCGCGGGTCAGATCCCGAAGCCAATCGGGATGTATATGGCCACCTTGAATGTTGTCACCCAGGGCTTTGCATATTATTCGGGCGACTGAACTGTCATAGGTGGCCTTGACCACATTCCACACTCCGCATCCGTGAGCCCCGGTTATGTACTTTACCGGGTAGGCATTGAAGAGGTCCCAACCTTCCGAGTAGCCGCCTCCCTGGCCCTTCACGAACCGCTCGATGAAGCCGCGCTGTTCCGCCGAAAAGCTTTCCATACACAGGTGCAGGGAGAGGGCGTTAGCAAGCGCTTCTTCAATGAACCTGTAAGCGGGATGCCTGTAGGTGAACTTGTCGTTATGCCTTTCCCTGACGTCGAGATAAGCGTGCGCGAGTTCGTGCAGGATAGCCTGCGTCAGCAACGCCGTGGCGTTCGCCGCATCATAGGACGCGTATCTCTCGATCTTGTCCACCCAAACGAAGATTCTTTGGGGGATGAACGACTCGTCGGAGATGTAGACGCCGAACCTGTCGACCAGGAACTGTGAGTGGACCCTCTTCGCGGTCTCTGGTTTCTCGGCATCTTCTCGGGCCTCCAGCTCCGGAAGGCTCCATAATTTCAGTCTGGCGGCCAGACCTGAGCCCTCCTCCGCGTCCGCGACTCCGGTCCATCTGTCTTCGGGAATCAGGACGGCGCAATCCTTCCCCTGTACAGGAATGTACGAACCGGATTGGCAGGTGTCGACGAGGAAAACCGGGACCGATAAAAGCCTGTCAGCCCATACGCGCATCATAAGCCCGCTTGGCATGTTGTCCAGATATCCATATACCTGAGACTCATAATCCGGAGACACTATTCCGGAATATTTCCCTTTCGTCAGATCGATTATTGCCATATGCTTAGTCATCATTTCATACACAGTAGTATTCCGTTAAAGAAGATTTCGCCGGACACTAATGGATTTCATTCCCGAATTTGTCAATTTCAAACTCTCTACCGCCTTTCTTTACTGTGTAATTGTTGCTACCCCCCTTTTCAATGATATAGTCATTTTTCACAGGGACTTGTTCTTCACCTTGCTTATTAACAAGACCGTACAAATCACCTTTTTCTACAATAGCCAAGCCATTGCGGACAAAGCTCCAAATCCAGTCGTACTTGTACGGTATAATCTGGTTCAGATTCGCATCAATCACACCCCACTTTCCATCCCTGCAAATCTCGTATAGATTCACGCCATCTTTTTCTCCGATTCTATTCAGCGCAGGTTCTCCGCTGGTCTTGTAAAATGGTACGCCGTTACGTGATGTGAACTGCCTGTTCTTTGGAGATACGGAGACTGGGCATTCTGAAAGCAAGCCAGCTAATCCCCACTCGTCGGCGCTGAAATCATCTCCCAAATGAACCTTGCGCAAAGAGCCGGATCCACTTAAGTGGCTGTCTATGTGAATATCTATATCAATGGCATGCGACATACGTTCGTGGAATTGTTTCCAATCACCATCAAGATACAAGGTTCCGTTTGCCTTGTCAAGGTAATAGCGAGGCGGGACATTGAAAACATTTTGCCAAGGCACAATAGGCTTTGTGACGCCGCAAGAACGCGTCACTACGGATGTGTCCGGAATGTCATACTTATATGTCTCTAAGGACTTACGCTGCGGAGTGGATTCAGCCCCTTGATTTAAATGTTGCGTCATCAGATCTGCGCCAAAGCGATAGCAGGACTTCTTATCCGCCACATCCTTATGGGCCCAATCGTAATATTCACTGCCGGTTTCTTTCAAACATAGCAGCATGCCGAATTCAGCCAACGGTTCCTCCACAAAATAAAGGTACGGGAACATCTCATGTCCCGGTCGGTCGAAATAGGCGTGCATCGCCTCGTGCACAAGGGTTGAGACAAGAAGTTCATCCATGCGGTTTCCGCCATATTCTGTCTTCATCTCCTCAGGATAGAGTCTGATCACCTTATCCTTCGGATCATAAAGTCCTCTCAGCTCGTGGGAGAAATTTTTCTCTTCACGGAATATCGCCTCAAAAATATCAGACGCCATTCTACGATATTCAACGTCATCTGATCCTCGAGCCGCTTCCATCTCCTTTCGCCAATACTCAACGGTATTCAATAAAGAATCCGGCGTATCTGCCTTAACTATTCCAGGCTCTATTACTACCTTGACTTCAAGAGATGACAAAATATCATCTATAGACTTGAATTCCCCAAATTCAAAAGCCACGCTCGCGCTGTCATTCAGCAGAACGGCCTGTTGCGGCGTGAGCAAACCATGGTTGTCGACAATGTTCAAATGATTCATACATCTATTGTTTTTTGTGGTTATACTTCCTTCAAGCTGGTGTTACCCATCAGAACAACACGATATGTTCACTGACGCGGTTTGTCCGATGCTCTTCTCTCGCGCAAGAATCACACAGAGGGACTAAGCCTAACAATGTAAACGCATCATCCGGTTCATTGGCGTCCGCATAAGGGTAGTATTGCGCTCCATTCTTTTTGTAATGGACATTTGTGAATGCGGGTTCCATAAATTCTTTGCCACACTTAGCACACACATATTTATGCGGGCGGTTGTATTCAGGACTAGTGATAAGCATAACTATCTGATTTAAAAAATGATTAAACTTCCGTTAATGGTACTGGCTTTACATTCGCTTTCTCATATGTACCCCGGAGAATGGCAAATCTTTCACGCGGAACACGATTTTTTTCAAAATTTTGGAAGAATTCCCCAAAGCCCTTCGGGGATAATGGTTATCAAACATAAACTTGTATACGATGCCATGATGCTGTTACGCGTTCAGAAAGGGGCGGATGAAGCCCGACGGCAGATGAAAAAAATCTTAAATGACTGAAAGATTCCGAATGCCGCTCAGTACATATCGTCAGAAAGTCTAATTTTAAACAATGTGTTTTATGGAAGTGAAGACTAAA
>CAVCDF010000204.1:0-3480 GCA_963600795.1 Anaerotignum sp.
CTACACTCCTGCGTGGCTGTCTCGAACGACGGTTCACACCGCTTTGCTGAAGTGTTCTCTGCGGTCAATGACGGCGAAACCCCGTTTCTCATACGCAGCACCGTGTTCGAACTGTTGAATATCCTCAGCTGGTGCGCCACGCTCTCCACAAAGCCGGAAGATGTCGAAAAGATGAGAGCTGACATCTCCAGTCTCATCTCAATGAAGTTTAAGGCGAAGAAAGATGAACACGGCGATTGTCCTGGCGGAGACCATCTTGTTTCCGACGCACAAGAGAAAGGTGAATCATTACAGGATGTGCCCCCGCACGCTTAGGTGGAAGCGAACTCAACGACCACGATGGCGATGACTTGTAAAGGGGGTGTCTGATAGTAAGATAGGGTAGCTCTCAAAAATATAAGCCGAAACAGTTTTTTATTGTGCAGATAGATTGCATAGCAGCTCCGTACATTTGCATTGTTGAAACATTGGAGCAGACCCTGCGGTGACTTTCCGGAGCGTCCGTCCACTTGTTCAGTCCGAAGTTGAATTTTTAAAAGCAGAGTGTCCATGAAAGAACTCAGATGCCCGCACTGCGGGAAAACATTCCAGGTAGATGAGGCTGACTATGAAGGAATCGTCAGCCAGGTACGTAACAGCGAATTCGATAAGGAGATCGAGCGCCGTCTCGCGGAACTCCGCAAGGAATTCGGAGCCGAGAAGAAGGCTTCCGACGCGGAGGCTGAGATGGCCCATGTGAAGGCGCTCGGTGAGAAGGACAGGACCATCGGCGACAAGGACGCGGAGATCGAGCGTCTCAAGAACCAGATCGCCGGAATGGAGCAGGCAGGGAAGCTTTCCCTCGCCGAGAAGCTCGCTGAGAAGGAGAAGGAGATCGCAGACCTGAAGGCGAAGGTGGCGGATAAGGACAACGCCGTGAGGATCGCCGTGCTGGAGGAGCAGAAGAAGTCCCAGGCGGACCTCAATGCGAAGGACGCCGAGATCACGAAGCTCAAGGGAGAGGCGGAGATCGAGCTCAAGAAGGCGGAGCTGAATGAGAAATCCCTCAATGAGAGGCACGCCGACGAGGTGAGGGCACTCAGCGAGCAGGTGGCGTTCTACAAGGACTTCAAGGCGCGCAAGTCCACCAAGGGCGTGGGCGAGGACCTGGAGCAGTACTGCAACAAGCTCTACGAGCAGTCCCTCCGCGCCGTCATGCCGAACGCCACGTTCGGGAAGGACAACGACGCCTCCGACGGCTCCAAGGGAGACTTCATCTTCCGCGACAGCGAGGACGGCACCGAGTACGTGTCCATCATGTTCGAGATGAAGAACGAGAACGAGGAGACGGCCTCCAAGCACAGGAACTCGGATTTCTTCGCGAAGCTCGACAAGGACCGTGCGAAGAAGGGATGCGAGTTCGCCGTGCTGGTGTCCATGCTCGAGATGGACAACGACCTCTACAACGACGGCATCGTCGTGGCGCCGGGGTATGACAAGATGTATGTGGTCCGCCCGGACAACTTCATCCCGATCATCTCGCTTCTCGTCCAGACCTCAAGGAAGGCCCTCCAGTTCAAGAAGGAGCTCGCCGCCGCGAAGAGCCAGAATATCGACGTCACGAACTTCGAGAACCAGCTCAAAGATTTCAAGGACAAGTTCGGGAAGAACTATCGCCTCGCCAGCGAGAGGTTCCAGGAGGCGATCAAGAGAATCGACAGCACCATCGAAGATCTGCAGAAGGTGCGCGCCGCGCTTATGGGCTCGGAGTACAACCTCCGCCTCGCGAACGACAAGGCGGAGGAACTCACCATCAAGAAGCTGACTAAAAACAACCCCACGATGACGGCCAAGTTCGATGAGGCCAGGGCGGCAGCGGCGCTGCCGGAGCCTGAGCTCCAGTAGGGGACAGGGTCAGGATGAAAAGGGCCGGCGGTCAACCATACTGCCGGCCTTTTTCATTGTTTCTCTCCTCATTTATTAGCCTTTATGTTTATGAAGTTTACAGCCGTAAAGTTTACCGCCATAAACTTTGCGGATATGTGAATTATTCCTGCGAAACAATCTGTTCATACCACATAGTTCCTGTCCATCTCCAGCAGCGAGTCCACCCGGAAGCGGCGCTAGTCCTGTCCTTCAGCATCTTCAGACTTGATAATCTCTATCATTCGCGCAGGTGTGACTATGAATGGTTTCGTCGGGAAGTGCTTGATGTTTCCTGTGACAAGAAAAGACTCATCTACGGACAGGGCGACTTCATAGAACACGACGTCATCTGGGTCACCGCAGGTCTCATCTGCCGAAGCTACGCGTTCAGATTCTATCCCAAGAGAGATCATAGCTTGTAATACATCTGTAATGGAGGGATCAGGAAAACCGAACTTCGCGCGATGGAGGACTTCAGAGTATTCTCCGATTATCTCGTCGTTGTAGACGGGAATGACCACTCCGTCAAAGATACAGTCCAGGACCTGTGTCGGCGGCGTGTCTTTGGATTTGAGCGATGCCAGCAAAGCGGACACGAGGACATTCGTGTCAATGACTGCGAAGTATTTCATGGCGGCCGATTACTTACGTTCCGCCCTTGACGCCGCTATTTCGGCGTTGATCTCATCGAGACTCATCTCCGAATTACCGTTGGCTGACGACATGGCACGCATTTTCGCCACAGCCTTACGGGCATTATCAACGACATCCGAATCCTTTGTTGCCTGAATCTCGAAAGGTATGCCCTTGTTGCGGACCACCGCGCGGGCGAACACGTTGAACGCTGTGTTCGCGCTCATTCCGAAATCCTGGCAAAGGAGGTCGAACCGTTTCTTTATGTCCGAATCCATCCTGATGGTTACCGCTGTCTGTCCCATAATCTTCTTGATTTTGTGCAAATATATAGATATTGATGTCATAATGCAAGTATTTTGCCACTAAATATACAATCATACCACATAGTTCCTGTCCATCTCCAGCAGCGAGTCCACCCGGAAGCAGCGCCAGTCCTGCCTCACGAGGTCGAAATACGGGAAGGTGCCGTTGAAAGCCGTTCCTCTCTTCCTGCCGCCGTCGGCCGTTTTGCCGTACTTGCCGATGATGTACTCCGCCCTCGTGCCGTACGCATCCCGACACTCGCCGTTCACCTTCCTGAAGACGAAGTGGCAGAGGCCGTCCTGCATCTGGTTCTTCAGCTCCTCTATCTCGCCGTAGATTCTCGCGGCCTCGCGGGAGCCGGCGTTCGCCGACAGGTACTCGGCGATGCCGCCGAGCTCCTTGTCGTTGTCCTTGGTGTACCTGTAGTTCAATCTTTCCATAATCTGCTATCTTTTAGAGTCCTTCATTATCGCCTTCTTTATCATCCTGCCGAGGTCCGGCGCGAGCCTCGACAGGTCGGTCATGTTGACGTGGTTCTCGTACATCGTCGACGGGTCGTACTCGAAGTCTATCCCGATGCTCACGACCGTGAACCCGTCACGGGTGAGGTCTCTGACCGCGCTTCTGATATTCGAC
>CAVCDF010000205.1:0-3369 GCA_963600795.1 Anaerotignum sp.
CAAGCCAAAATAGAATGAATACGGCAGCCGATATTGTCTGGCCAGTAAAACTAGAGATTTATCTGCGTTATTAAATTCGGCTTCATCAAGTAATTCTGTCTGTGGGCGACTACTCATTCCCTTCACGACAGGTCTCGCCATCAGCTGTATGTTATCTAAATTAATATCGCTAGCACTTAACGTCTTGAAAAGTTCTTCTATCGAAGATAGGTTATTCTTATCCAGATTTATACGTACTATAACTTTCATAAATCTAGAGAGAATGGCTATATTGCTAAGAATAGTATCAAATGTCCCTTCCCCGGATTGATACCGTCGAATCAAATTATGATTTTCTCGTCCCCCATCAAACGTAATTTGAATTGTTGAAATTCTGGCTTCTACCATCTCTTTAGCAATCCTCTCATTCACGAGGGTCCCATTTGATACCGCTGTCGCATTATACATACAATTATTCTTTTCGCATTCGGAAATGATGTGCTTGGACAGATCTTTGATGACCTCCCATGTCATAAGGAATTCACCTCCTGTCCATTTCATCCCTATATGCTTGCGCTTTGACGATTCAATGGAGATAAAAGACTTGAACGCATTAATATTACCCTCGGTGATTTTGTTAACTTTCTTACTTTCGAAGCAATAATGACATCTTAAATTACAATACATAGAAGGTGAAAAGGCTAAACCGAGGAAAGAATCAGAAAACCTCTCCGTCTGGAACAAATACTCCAACTTGCTGACCTGCTCGTACCTTTGACGCGAGATAATCTCATGCTTCAACAATAAATCAATCAGGACTTCATCGAAAAAGTCAGAATTGATGATTGCATTACTTTTAAGATAATGATACAGTTCTTTCGATACACAAACAAGTCGAGCATCCATTGTGTTGTATACATAATGCTCACCATTATCTTCAAGGAAGATATTGAAATTGGAAACAAAATAATCCATAATGCAGACTTATAGGTAGCGTAGCTTGAAAAGGGAATTGGAATAGACGCACAGCATAAGGCCCCATTCCAATTCCCTTAAAATACTTAACCGAGTTTATCGCTTTGGGCCATCATCTCGGTTTGTTCTGTCATTAGGTCCTCAGTCTGTCGATCTGCATTTGCCGCAGAAATTTTGGACTGAGTTTCCGGCTTCACGGCGCGTCCTTCAAAGATAGCCTTGATATCTTTTGAAGAAAAACGCGTAACATGTGGCGAATTACTCATAGCAATTGATATTAAGATGGTTATCTCTACTGGCCTTAAATATAACTCAAAGAAATGAAAATCGCAAATGATACCCAGAATATAGTTATAATAAAAAATTAATAATATTCAACTTCTTTCATGGTTACGCTCAAATCAGACAACATGAATCTAGGAAAGAGAGAGAACTGCGTCACAATAGCAGAATGTGGTCAAGGGACAACACTGGCGTCCAATCCATAACAAGGAACGGTACAACGCCTCGCTTTATCCCACCCATATACACGACTTTCAGCATTCTGCGCGCTGCTCTCCGTCTCGTCCGGTCGCTTCGCGAGTCCCCATCGGGGACGGCCGGCCGGAGAGCGCATCCCGCATCAAACTCCGCCTCTTTCCTTCTCCCCGCGCAATCCTGAGATTGCGCCCCGTCCGCGTATGGATCCGCGGCCGGGAGCCACAGGCGGGGCCCGTGGCCGGGGCTTCGGAAAAAGCCGGAGTTTCCAGCCCCTTTGTTTGCATTTGTGCGCGGAAATCCACTATATTTGCGAGGGGTTATAAGGATTTCCGCGCACAATGCCTCCAAAGGGGCTTAGCTCATTAGGGCACTTTTGGGCAGAGCCACAAAAGCGACGCAGCTGGAGCTGCTCCCTAACTCGCCAGGGGTGAACCCCTGGACCCCTTTCGGGAAAGCCGGAAAAAGACCGGTTCCCCGGCTTCGCCGCCCGGTGTTTTCCCCTCTTCCCCGACCGAAAGGGCCGCGCCCTTTGGAAACCCGAGGAAAGCCACTCCCGAGAGGCTAAGCAAGCTAATCGAGAGAAGTAACTGAAGTAATACACTTAACTCAAAGAATATGAGCGAGCAGTTTCAGGTGCTGCATATCAGCAAGGCGGTCTCAGCCCCCGGGGGGCTGAGCAGACACATAGAGCGCAGACAGTTCGTCTCGGGAGAGGGCGGAGCCGCCAAGTGCGTCCCGTGGGTTCCGGACAATGCCGATGCCGACAGGACTTCCGGGAACGTCGAACTCGTTCCCAGGACGTATGAAGATGCGGACGGAAACGTTCACGAGATGAACATCCAGCAGGCCGTCACCCGCAGGCTCCGGGAGGCGGGCGTGAAGGTTCAGAGAAACCAGAACACGCTCCTTATGGTGATGCTCTCGGGCAGTCCCGAAACGATGAACGCGATGGGGCGCGAAAGACTCCTTGACTGGGCACAGGACAGCCTCGCCTGGGCGCAGGACACGTTCGGCAGGGATAATGTCGTGAGCGCGTCCCTTCACGTGGACGAGAAGACTCCGCACATCCACCTCATAGTCGTGCCCCTCGTCAAGGGAGAGAGCAAGCGCACGGCCAACAAGCGCAGACTGAAGGAAGAGGCCGGACAGAAGCCGAAGCAGTACAACATCAACCACGACAAGTGGAGACTGTGCTGCTCCGAGGTATTCTGCGCCGGCAGGGGCGCGAACAACAAACTGAAGCAGTATCACGACAGCTATTACGAACGCGTCGGGCAGAAATACGGGCTCAGCCGAGGTGTCGAGGGCGAACTCGGATGCCGCAGGAGCCATATGAAGTCCATAGACTACAACCGCGAGCTGGCGAGGTGCGGAGCCGCCCTGGAAGCCACGAACGACAAGCTGGAACTCGCGAACAGAAAACAGAAAGCTCTTTACACAGAGCTTTCAGGAGATAATGCGAAGCTGGCCGAATCAATAGAGAGCAAGAGATTGGAGGAGGCTATCGTTACGGATGAGCTGAACTACAAGATAAAACAGCTGGCCGCTAAGGCTAAGAGTGTCCCGATACCGAAAAAAAACGCGATAGGTATCTACAAGTCTGACAAAGTGGAGGAATACATAGAATCGCGAGAGCCGGAGGCCGATTTGGCTGCTGTAAAAGCGGTCGATTATTCCCCAGGAAAAGTGTTAGAACTCTATGAAGAAGAAAAAACTAAGCTTGAAGAGGCAAAGAAACAAATCAAAAAATATGAGAAGCTTCTTACCAACCCAACACTGTTAAGGCAAATAGCTGATGACCAGACGAACAAACAGGAAGAAAAGGAACTGAAAGAGAAACTGACTCAGAATCAGAGCATAACAAGACGCAGATAAGAATCTGGCCTACCGCTATGCAAAGGAAACTGCCGCCTCGGACATTGTCAAGGCCAAGAC
>CAVCDF010000206.1:0-3205 GCA_963600795.1 Anaerotignum sp.
CGGGCGTGTGGGGCGCCCTGCGTGAGGTGACAGGGGAGATAGTGGACCGCCAGCTCGGGTCGTTCCAGAGCCTCGCAGTGATACTGGCCGCGATGCTCGCGGCGCTCTCGCTGGTGAGGACGGCCTCGGACTATGTCGGGGACGGGGGCGGCAAGGCCGGATGGAGCCTGGTGAGGCCCGTGGCGATCCTCGTCGTCGTGATGAACTTCCCGCTCGTCTGCTCGGCGTTCGACTCCGTGGTGAACATCTTCACGAGGGACATCGCCGAGGCCTCCGACGCCAGCCTCACGGAGCTGAACGGGGTCGTCGCGGACGCGTTCTCCTCGCTCAAGGACAGCGAGCTGAACGCGGCGAAGGCGGCGGACGAACTGGCGGAGAGCGAGGGCTGGTCGTTCTGGAGGAAGCTCAAGGAGGGGTTCAGGATAGCGGCGAGCGCGTACTTCAAGACGGCGCAGGTGTCCACCCTCACCGTGCTGACCTTCGCCGGGAGGCTGCTCACCGAGCTGGTGTTCTTCGTCTTCGAGATACTCGCGGCGCTGTACATCGCCATCCTTAGGCTTCTCGGGCCGTTCGCCCTCGCCCTCGCGGTGAACGGCGAGTGGAAGGGCGGCGTGGCCTCGTGGTGCGCCAGGTACATACAGATCTCGCTCTGGGTGCCGGTGGGCTATGTGGTGATATGCCTGCTGACGGGGTTCTACAGGGCCGTCTGCCAGCTGCTGATCGGCGGAGGCCTCGAAGGCGGCATCTTCGTCATCGGGCTGGGGCTCACCGCGGCGACCGTCGCGGCGATAATGGCCATACCGAAGATCGCCTCCTGGGTCATCAGCTCCTCCGGGTCGGGCAACGCCCAGTCGCCTCTCGAGCGGTCGTTCCAGAGCATCGGAAGGAGATTCATGAAGTAGGATAACAGGTAACATCTTATAAGAAAAAGGTTATGAAGGAGATAATAAAGGGATTCACGACATTGCAGTCTAGCGCCGCAAATGTCCGCAGGGTAGGCGTCGCCGCGGTCGCCATCTCGGCCGCGGTGGTGATTGTGACGGTCATCGCGTCGTACCGGCTCGTCAGCGCGGCGGGGGACACGGTCTATGTCCTCGACAGGGGGACGGCCTCGAGCGCCACGGCCTCGGACGGCGGCGCCCAGAGGGAGCTGGAGGTGCGCGACCACGTCTCGCGCTTCCACGAGCTGATGTTCAACCTCGCGCCCTCGGCGGAGGCCATCCGCTCCAGCGTCGACCGGGCGCTGCTGATGAGCGACCGCTCTGCGTACAACTACTGGCAGGACCTCTCCGAGAGGGGCTTCTACAGCCGCCTCGTGTCGGCGAACA
Source organism: Anaerotignum sp. (assembly GCA_963600795.1). Lineage (GTDB taxonomy): Bacteria > Bacteroidota > Bacteroidia > Bacteroidales > UBA932 > Cryptobacteroides. The sequence continues at coordinate 1,329 of CAVCDF010000206.1, forward strand.
TCAGCCAGACGTTCTCCCCGGACTCCGTCCGGACGGACATGGCATCGTACCCCTACGGGGCGGAGGTGTTCGGGAAGCTCTACCTCATAAGGGAGAGCAACGTCACCCTCTATGATGTGCACACGACCTGCCGGCTCGTCGACGTGGGACGCAGCGCGGACAACCCGCACGGGCTGATGATAGAGCAGTTCCGCGTCGTGTCCAACGACAAGGTCGAGACCAGGAGGAGGAAGTAGCGATGGGAAGGGAAACGGACAGGAGAGAGGGACGGCGCGCGGCCTTCCCGCTGCCGTACATCCTCGCGGCGGCGTGCGTCGCGGTGGCCGTGTGGCAGCTTGTGAAACTGGCGATATGAACTCGATATGAAACTGTTTGAGAATTTATCAGAAAGGCAGAAGACGGGCCTTATAGTCATCCTGTGCGCCGCGGCGCTCGCTCTGGCGTTCCTCCCGATGATTGTCGGGGGCGATGCGGAGGACCCCGGGTACGAGACGGCGGAGAACGCCGTGGCGGACATCCAGGACCCGGAGACTGACGCTCCGGAGGACTCGAAGCTGGCGGCCTACGGCTCGGCGGACCCCGGCAACAGCAGGAGGCTGTGGGACGGTCTCGAGGAAGGGTACTCCGGGGACGACCCGTACTGGGACGACGGACGTGGGGGCGGAACGGGCGGCGGCAGGACGAGGGAGACCACCGAGGAGGAGGTCTACGGCAGCCTCGCTGCGGGGTCCGGGAAGGACCGTGAACGGGACCCCGCCCCGGCGGGGACCGGAGCGCCGAAGCCCGGCGACCCCGGCTACAAGGAATACCGGATGAACCAGTACTACCGGAGCACCGACGCGACCATCCGCAGCGGCGAGGCCGCGAAGGACAGCGTCCGCAGGGCGGCGCAGGCAGTTCCTGAGACGGAAGATGGCGGCGATGACGAGCCGGCGAGCGTCATCGGCACGGACGCTCCGGTGAGGAGGACTTCGGCGATGTCCACCCTCGAGGCGGACGCCGGGTCGGGGTTCTCCTCGCTCGGCGACGCCGGGGAGGAGACTGTGACTGAGAACGGGGACTATCCCTTCGAGTGTATGTTCGTGAGGGCGGAGAAGCTCCGCAGCGGGTCGAGGGTCTCCGTGCGGCTGCTCGAGGATATGGTGGTGGGCGGCACGCTCATCCCTAAGAACACCCACCTTATGGCGATGTGCAGTATCGACGACCGCCTCAAGCTCACAGTCTCCAGCGTGGAGATGAACTCGAGGATCTATTCGCTCGGCTACGAGGCGTACGACACCGACGGAGGCAGGGGCATCTACTGCCCGGACCTGAACGCCGACGCGAGGAGGAACGTCAAGAGCCGCGGGCTGTCGACATTGAGCGGCACCCTGAGCAGCCGCCTCGGAAGGATAGCGTCGGACGCGGTGCAGACGGGCGTGAGCATCGCCCAGACCAAGAGTGGCGAGGTGACGGTCTCCGTCCCCGCAGGCTACCGGTTCTTCATAGTCAGGAAACAGAAATAAATCAACAACTATATGAGAAAGACAGTCATCACGGCGGCGGTCTCGCTGCTCATCTCGGTAGCGGCCTCCGCGCAGAGCGACACCCTCAGGGTGTCGGCCCGGTACACCTCGCACGTCATCTTCTCCACGGACATCACCTACGCGGACAAGTCCGACGGAGGGAACATAGCGGCGAAGGTGGTCGAGCAGAACAAGAACATGATAGCGCTGAAGGCGCGCGGGCCGTTCACCGAGCCCTGCTCCGTCTCGGCGCTGGAGTCCAACGGCCGTATGTGGACCTTCATAGTGGTCTACGACGACAGCCCGGAAAAGCTTATCGTAGACACGAGGAGGAAGGAGACGGAAGTATCTTCAGACTCCGGAAAACAGGAG
>CAVCDF010000207.1:0-3025 GCA_963600795.1 Anaerotignum sp.
CGCAACATCAGCGCCATAATGCTGAAGCGGTAGATCAATCCGGGCATCGGAATCCTGAATGCCGCCGCATCTCCGGAAATCCCATCCCTATTTTCCTATTGACAGCGGAGTATAGCTGCCGGACCGGCAGTATACAAAACGATGGTTTTTCGCACAATCTTGCGGAAACGCTTGGAACAGTCCCTGAAAATGCTTTCCTTTGTATACAAATATGTGCAAAAATCATATTTTAGAAAAGTATGCGATTTTAGGTTTGTAAACCGACTGCGAGATGATATTCGGATATGCCCGCTGCTCGACCGAGGACCAGAACCTCGACTGGCAGCTTGACGCCCTGGAGAGACAGGGATGCGAACGAGTCTTCCGGGAGAAATTCACCGGGACGAGGAAGGACCGCCCCGAGCTGACGAGGATGATGGACATGCTCAGGGAAGGGGACACCATCGTCATCTGCGAGCTGACCCGCCTGAGCCGCTCGGTGAAGGACCTCTTCGAGCTGATGGAGCAGATAGAGAAGGCCGGGGCGAACATCCGCTCCCTGAAGGAGCCGTGGCTCGACACGACCAGCCCGCAGGGGAGGCTGCTCTTCACGATCTTCAGCGGCGTGAGCCAGTTCGAGCGCGACCTCATCCGCGAGCGCACGATGGAAGGTATCGCGTCCGCGAGGGCGAGGGGCCGCATGGGCGGCCGCCCGGCGACCGACCGCAAGGTCATCGACCAGGCGCTGACCCTCTACGACTCCAAGGCGTACTCGGTGGCGGAGATAACGAAGACCGCCGGAATCAGCCGCCGCACCTTATATAAATACATAAACGACAGGAAGGGCAAGGATTAGCCCAGCTCTGCCACTTTTGAGATGGAATCTGGGGACAACACATCAGCAGGGGAGCCTGGATTGCCAACAAGTTCGGACAGCGGTGCCGACCCTGTCATCGACGGGTCTATGTTCTCCGCTGTACCTTCTATTTCAATAGTGTGTAATCCGGTATGACGGCATTCCCGTTTTGAAGCCGGGGGCTGAAGGCAGAATCCGCATTGTTCAGGTTCCACATGTCTACCGCCAGCTCGTAGTTCGTGTCGTACTTGCCGATTTCGGGCTTCGCGTTCATGAAAGCGTCGAAGGCCTCACTTTCAGGCGCGTTCAGTACAGCCGTGGACTGGCCGTGATGGAAATATCCCGGGCGGTCCAGCCTCACACAGACCTCGGACACCTTTCCTTTTTCCATCGTCCGGCATATATGGACGTGCGGAATCTTTCCAGGATCATCCGTCACCACATATACTTCGTACCGCGCCCCGAAATAGCCCACACGGGCCCTTTTGTCCGAAGTCGTCCTCCACTCAGCGGCTTCGGACGCACTCTTATCTGGCTCTGACTGCCTGAAGTCCTGGGACTTGACCTCGAAGCGGCCCTCGGAGAGTCCGAGGGGAATGATGTCGGGGATGGAGTAGTCCTTATTCTTCATGATCTATCTTCTTCTCTGTAGGTTTTAGAAATAATAAATCCACTATTCATTGACGGACTTCATAGCACCTGTAATTTCGATAAACATATCAAGGCTCTCTTTCTTGTCGTGATAAGGTCTGCTGATCACCTCTATTCCATCATAATATTCGTCCTAATAACATGTTGTTTAAACTTTCTGACAATATGTACTGAGAGACATTCGGGATCTTTCAGTCATTTAAGATTATTTTCGTCTGTCGTCAGGCCTCGGACACACTCTTATCCTGCTCCGTCTGCCTGAAGTCCTGCGACTTGACCTCGACGCGGACCTCGAAGAGTCCGAGACGTATGAAGTCGGGAATGGAGTAAGGCTTGTGGGTGACGACAGCGTGGGAGGCGTAGCAGAAGACTATCTGATTGAGCTTGGGATGCCTGAGCGGGCCCTCCGCCCAGCTCTGACCGTCGTCAAGGAAATCCTCAAGGCCGAGAGCCTTGTCATCCATCGAGGACTCCTTGCTGTCGAAATCGCGGCAGGAAGGTGAACAGTCAATTATCGGTAGGTCGCCCCTGCACTCGCTGTCGAATCCGCTGATGATGGGAATCATCCGTTTGAAATCTGAGCCGTAGAAGGCATCGTCAGGCATCTGGAGCACGTCACCGTCTTCCCAGTAGCGCAGCGATCCCTCCACCTCAATCTCTTCCCTGCGGTCCTCACGCGGCATATCCAGCAGATACCGGTACATCTTGCCCGTGCGTTCGAACATCTGCTCCGTGTATTGCAGCATCCTGGCGTTCTGCCGCTCGACGGCCACGACCTCTGGATCGCCGCAGTGCATCTCGAAGAGCTCCGACAGCGCGTGGTAGCGGATATCCAGCTGGTCTTCGACCAGTTCGGCTTTCGCTTCATCTCTCAATGGCTCCCAGTAACTGCACTCAAGCGGGTCGCCGGTGACGGAGAGGATGCTCTCTTCCGCCCTGCGCACCTCCCCGCGCAGCTTCTCCGCGCGTTCTTCAAACGGAAGGGGCCTGTATGACTCAATTCTCTTCCGGGCCTCCAGCCGCTTTGAGAAATCGTGTGGCTTTATCATAGAGGTAGCGAGTCAATTAAAGTGATTTCAACAATTCCTCTTTTGTCCTATAGAAATCCCTTGATTTGAAACTGTCCTGGAGTTTGTTATCCCCGATACTTAATGTATAAGATTCCTCACTGTCGCGGGTTAATCCGACAATGGAAATGAAGTCGTGGTAGAACATTTCCGTTATGGTGCATCTTTGAGCTTTGTTATCTTTCATGATCCAAACCTCATCACCTATATTGTAATCGAATGTCTTCGTCATTGCTATAAGGTATTTAAAAGTGCTTGTTTCGTATCAAACAGTTCATTGTCGTGGAAGGTCTTATCATAACCTACCCAATACTTGATTCTAGGGCCATCTTTATCAACGGCAATTGAAAATCCTGTAATTTCGCCGCACATAACCCGGTTGGCCGTGATATACCAGACTTTGTCGCCAAACTCATATTTAGTCTTCACTTCCATAAAACACATTGTTTAAAATTAGACTTTCTGACGATAT
>CAVCDF010000208.1:0-2877 GCA_963600795.1 Anaerotignum sp.
AGTCATCCCTGACCTGAGTTCGCTCAGCATCTCTTCGCGGCGTTCGCGCTCCGCGTCGATGTCGCCTTTGGCCGAAGGGTTATGCTTCAGCTCCATCGGGAAATACATCGGACATCTTGTCCAGTTGATGAATCTAGTCTTCGAGATATACATAACAGTCTGTTTTTCGTTTCCGTTTGTTGATATGTACTGCGGAAGAAAGGTTTTCTTTCAGCAGGCGGTCATTTTTTTTCGATTTCGAGCCCTCAGCACGCCAAGTCCCAAAAGTTACGAATTTTCTCCGGTTATCCCCTCTACTCCACATAGTAGAGGGAATATGCCGCCGTGAGGACATAGAACTTGAGGAACAGAGCCATGGTGTAGTTCACGTCCGAGCACCCGCTGACCCCTTCGAAGTTCGTGTGGATCTTGTTCCTTCTGGTGATGACATTGCGGATCATGCTGTTCAGCTTTTGTCCGATGTCCGTGCCGTCCTCGTCGGTCGGGAGGTAATACTCGTCCTGAAGCTTCTGGATGAGAGTGCCCAGCCCTTTGACTCCGTAGAGTTCTTCTCCCTTCACCTTTCTGTAGAATGACCTGAGATATGGCTCGAGCCCCATGACAAGCTTCATGGCAAGAAGCTCCCTGTCGTATGGACTGGTCTTGCTGGTGTAGTAATTGTTCAGAAGCGAGAGGATCTTGTATTCCTCGGTGCCTTCCTCCACCTCTTTGTTAGTCCCGCGCATGATGTCGTACATCTCGTTAAGGATATCCCTGATGTTCATCCCGTGGCCGAGGCTGATCTGGCGGAACTGGCCGCCGAGGATGCCGCGGAGCGAAGGCCAGCTGAAGCCGGATTCGTACAGCTCTGCGCTGAAGTGGGCGGGAACCGTCGCGGCGATCTCCGGGGTGGCCTGGGTGGCTGTCTTCTGATAGAGGTCCTGATATTTCGCCGGATTGAGCTCGACATAGAGGTCGCCGCGCTTCGTTCCGGCCGATGTCTTCACGAACATGTCGTTGTCCGTGAAAATCTTGTAGATATTGGTCTTCGCTATTCCCTGGGGGAGCAGAGACTTGAGCTTATTCACCAGTTCCTGCATCTTCATCTTGTGCCCTTCGGCGCGGCGCAGCTCGTCCACCGCGGTCGCCATCACGGCCGTCTTGTACGCGGCTTCTTTCGTACGGGGGGCGAACTGGGAATAGTCGAAGGAATCGATGTCGGTCTCCTTGAGGCTGACCATGAGACATTTTTTGCCCGCGGGGGTCAGGTCGAAAAGGATGCCGGCGGCACGGGTGAGATACATCCTGAATGAAGGGTCGGGGATGTCTCCGAGGCGCGCTGACACGAGCCTTCGAAGGGCCGATGCCTGGACAGGCTTTCCCGCATTGGCAAGTTCCTCTGCCGTCGTCTTCAGCACTGTCTCTGCTGAGAGTCCCGTGGTGGTACGTTTCTCCGATACTTTATTGGAAAGGGGCTGGCTGGCGGTGTAGAAGTATGTCGTCATCGTCCTCTCTCCGTAGAGATGGATATAGCCTTTGTCCTCGCAGAGCTTGATGAAGTCCTGGAGGGAGCTTCCGGTGAGGTTAGCCCTCACATATTCGCGGGCGAACTCCTGGCCGTCCGTGAAGGACTCTTTATACTTGCGGATCTTGTAGAACCCTGACTTGCCGAGGGCGAGGATAAGCTTGTGGCGGCCGAACCCCGCTGTGTCTGCGCCGATGGTGTCTTTCCCCAGAATCTGTGCTCTGGTGTTGTACTCCCTGAAGAGCTCATCTTTGGAGAGCGCATCCTTGACATCGAAGGCTTTTCTGTCATAAAGAATACGGACCATCTCGTTAGGAAGGAAGAGGAGGTTCTCCCACTTGAGCGCGATGCTCTGCTGGCCGTCACTTACGGCCGACACCTCATAGTCATCGTCGTTAAGGACATAGTCCCTGATGTTCTGGCGGATGGCGGCATCCTTGAAAGTCTTATTCAGGAACACGTCGAAGTCGTTCATCGGGACAGGGATGGACTGGTCTCTGAAGAACTTGACTACTTTGCCCATATCTTTCGCGAAGGCGAGGTTGCCCTTTGCCACATACTGTTTGCGGCTCTTGTCGTCGGAGACGTTCACCCCGAGGATGTCCATAAGGAAGCGTTCCGCATACGGGTCGCTGCCGTCCACTCCTGTGGAAGAGCGGAATTTGCTGAGAGGCATCGCAGTGGCGAGTTCGGCGTCCAGCTTGATGAACCAGTCGGCGAGCGAAGGCTCGGCCTGGATATTGTCCACGGTCTCTCCGAGGAATATCTTCCTGCAGGATTCGGTAAGCTCCGCATAAATCTGACGGACCCTCTCTATAGAGAGCCTGACGGTGGTCGCGACATAATCCATTTTACGGATATCTGTGGTGATGGCCGTCCCGGGGACATTGTAAAGCCTGAAGACTTTCGCGCGGATTTCCCAGGATTTCTTGTGGGTATCGGACTTTTTTGCCATATCCTCGATGATGTCGGCATATTCGGACATGAACTCCGAAATGGCCTGCGACCGCGTAAGGCCGGGGGTGGAAGGAAGCACATGAGTGGCGGAAAAGGCGGCGTAAGCGGCTTCCAGCTCCGAGGTCATGCCGCTCAGGGTGTCCCTAAGCTCCGAGAGTTTCTTGCAGGGTTTGAGTTCCTGACTGTAGATGTCTCCGACCACGGAGCAGGATGCCTTCTGGGCAAGTGTCCTCACATAGCCGATCTCTGGATGTTTCCTGTACCAGGTAAGAAGGAAGTCGAAGGGGATGTCTTGAAAACTTGTATTCATAATCTCGTGTGTTTCTGCTTCTGTTTGTCTATATGTACTGCGGAAGAAATGGTTTCTCTCAGCCGGATGTCGGATTTTTCCGAATTTGCGTCTTAGGGACGGCTAA
>CAVCDF010000209.1:0-2860 GCA_963600795.1 Anaerotignum sp.
CTTCAGCTCCGGGTAGCGGGATATGAGGTCGATGACGTGTTCCGCCGGGCGGCACATCAGCTCCACGAGGTGCGGGAACGAGCAGTAGCGCCCTCCTTCGTAGACCCAGAGGAACGACGCGCAGCAGTCGATGTAGAGCTGGGCGGACTGCGTGAAGAAGTCCTTCTTGTCCGTCTCCGCGAGGTTCTTCATTATCACGTCGGCTATCTCCGTGCAGTCCGTGAGGCTCTTTATGTACTGCGGGTTGAGCGGGTTGCAGCGCAGCGAGTAGCGCGGGTCGTTGAAGTTCACGACGCAGAACCTCGGGCGCTTCATCCCGAGGGCCCTGTACGAGTCCGCGTTCTGGAGGAGCATGTTGTACGCGTCGCGGGTGAGCGACGGGTACTTGTAGTCGTAGACGAAGAGGGTGTAGCCCTTGCGCGTCATCTGCTCCATCATCGGGAGGTAGACCGAATAGGACTTGCCCGAGCCGGGCGTTCCCAGCACGAGCGTTCCCCGGAACGGGTTGACGATGTTTATCCAGCCCCGGTGTTCCTTCCCCCTGTACTTGTACCGTGTCGGAAGGTTCACGGAGTTCGGAGTGTCCACGAGCCTGTCGCACTGCTCGAAGGTCTCCCTGAGGTCGTTCTCCGGCCTGATGCCGCCGGAGAGCTTGTAGAACGCGAGGGCCGCCGCCGTTATCGTGACGAGGTAGCCGGAGAGAGAGGCCGCGACATAGACGGCGCAGTCCCGGAACGGTGCGAGGTAGAGGGCGAGTCCCGTCGTCCCCGCGGCGGCTATGGCGGGCCATCCGAGGCCGTTGCGCCGTCCGTGGCGTGAGAGCACCGTCATCATCGAGAGCAGCAGCGCCAGCCCCTTGGTGAGCAGAGGCGTGTCGAAGAACCCGCCCCGCCTCAGCCGGAGGAAGACCTTTACGGCGACGGGGTGGGTGAACCCCATGCGCTCCCACATCGGGTAGGCGTAGTACCAGAGGTTGGCCGCGAGCGCGGCGGTGCCTATGATGATGAAGGCGGAGTACGCCCTCTCGTATTCGGGTTTCATAGGGGAGAGTGGTGTCAGTTGCCGTTCCCGCGCCTCACGAACATAAGCGGCGCGTCCTCCCCGCACAACCCGTCCTCCGCCAGCTTCCTGTGTATGCTCCCGCAGTCCCCGGCGAACTCCCGCAGGGTCATCCCCATCCTGAGGTCGCCGTACTCCGAGATGACCTTGAGCAGCGCCGCCCAGGCCGCCGCCGCGAGGACGGGGTCGGATGCTATCGCGAGCGTCAGCAGCCCCGCCATGTCCGCGTCGTAGTCCACCGCGAAGCTGTCCGGCCGCCCGTCCCAGCGCAGCACCAGCTTCAGCTCCGCCGGCTTCGCGCCTTCCCTTATCCATCTGTCCGCCTGCCCGAGCAGGTCCTCTATCCTGTCGATGTCGATTGTCATATGGTCCTCCTTTTCTTACGTTTGTCCTTTTTCTTTTTCTCCGGCTCCTCCCTCACGCCGCCTCCGCCTCCGGAGAGCAGCAGGAAGGCAGCCGACAGGGCCGCCGTGACGGCGTTGTCGAAGTCACTCGACTCGCGGGTCCCGGCCGCCTCTTGTGTCCCCGTCTCTCCTCCGGTCCCGGGGCCGTCCCCGCCGGACGGGGAGGCCGCTCCGAAGAGCGACAGCATCCGGGCTGACAGCCCCCTAGACAGCTCCGTCCCTTTGAACGCGCACAGCGTCCGGTGGTCGATGACCGTCGTCCCCCGGGGTGTTCCGTCCCTGTCGCGGTAGACGGCGATGTCCACGCCCCTGCGCCTCATCTCCGCCGCGAAGGACTCCCCGTCGGGAGAGCCCTTCAGGACGGAGGCCATCTCGTCCATCAGCGCCGCCTTCGGCCCGGCCACGTCGGCCTCCGCCCCTTCGGCGAGCCTTCTCTCAAGCTCCTCCCCCGCGTCGAAGGGGAGCCTCGCCCCGCTCACGGACCCGGTGCAGGGCCTTCCGTTGTCGTCCAGCCCCTGGAACGAGAGGTAGGGCTTCAGGTCTTTCCTGCCGAGTCCCTCGCGCACCTGCACGCCGTGGCAGCGGAGTATCTCCGCGAACTGCCTCCCGGTCGTGAACCGGTACGCGAGCGAGTGACGGACGCAGTCCGCGATGGAGCCCGCCACGTCGCCGCCGTCCCTGCGGAACACCGGGAACGGCTCCGCCTCGGCGGCTTTCCGGGAGCTTCCCGCGCCCTTAGTGTATCCGTATTTCCTCTCGAGCGAGGCGACGAGCCGGTCGCAGCGCCGCTTCTCCCAGTAGTCGTTTATCTTCCTCCCGTCCGCGTCCACGCGCACCGAGACGACGTGCCAGTGCCTGCGCCCCGTGTCCTCGTGGCGGAACACCGCCCAGGGCTGTCCCCCGTAGCCGAGCCCTTCCATAAGGTCACCGATGAAGGCGGGGATCTCCTCGTCCCTTATCCTGTCGTCCGGCCCGGGGTTCACGGACATCTGGAACGAGACGTGCTCCGCCTCCCTGAGGGAGAGCAGCTCCCTGTCGGCGAGCGTCCTCGCTATGTCGCGGAGGTCCGTCGAGCCGATGCCGTGCTCGGCGACCACCTCGGCCACCCCCGCGCGCACCTTGTCGCCGTTGTAGCGCATCGTCCCCGCCGTGGACGGCCCGGACCGGTGGATGGCCACGATCATATCCCCTGCAGCGGGATGCCCCCGCCGATAAGCTCCATCGCCGCCTGCTCGACGCTCTTCCCGCCGCGCCCGAGGACGTGGGTGACGAGGGCCTGCACCGAGGCCTCCGTCCCGCGGACGGCGAGAAGCCCGCTGACGTACACCTCCGTCCCCGGGGCGAGCGAGTCCTGGAGTGACACCCTCCCCGTGGTGACCGTGAAGTCGCACGAGGAG
>CAVCDF010000210.1:0-2857 GCA_963600795.1 Anaerotignum sp.
AATGCCATAGTCAACAGTTTCCAGCAGCTTGCAGGAGCGATGGGTACAGCAGTGGCTTCCACGATAGTCGCGGCCAGCCAGAAAGCATTCGCTCAGGAACAGTTCGCCCAGGCCACCGCTGCCGGAAGCCGCAACGCCTTCTTCGTGTTGATGGTTCTGTTTATTATCGCCTTTGCGGTCTGCTGCCTTATGACAAGGCGAGGTACTAAGAAATCCATCAACTGATCGGCCCCCAGGACGGCCCGGACCTTTATTCTATATCATCAGCATTATCCTTCCCTCGGGATGGATAATGTGCTTTGTCATATAGGTGACGGAAAATAAGGAGTTCCGCACCTGCGGAAGGTAAGCCGGCCTCGGTTGTTTTCACCCGGACCGGTAGAGGATTTTCACGGATCTGTCAATGTTTGAAAGTCCTGCCGAATTCCGTATCTTCGCGAAACACCGATTCATCCAGCCTTATGATAAACCACAACAATCTCCGGGCAAGGGCGGAAGCGTTCCTTGCCGACATATCAGCCAAAGCTCTTGCCTATCTTTTCCCCGGGACGGAGAAGCCATCCTCTCAAGACGGTGTCCCGCAGAACGACCTGGAGGAAGCATGCATATGTTACCGGAAATCAGCTTCGCCGATCTACGGGTCCCCGTCTGGCGTACCGATTGAGGAGAAATATAGTCGCACGCATTCTGAAGCCAGCGAAGACATCCGTTTCCATTTACCTTTACCGCAGAGACAACTCCCAGACGGGAGTGTGGAGTCCATTGATGTCATTTCCCCTAGTTTTCCCTCTCGGCCGGAAATCTCTTCCGAGCCGGAACTGGACTGGAAGACAATAGCCATACTGAAAGAGATAGAATATCTTCAGCGGAAGTACGGCATCACCATAGAGGAACTGACAGCGTTCCTCAACTACACGGTCAGACTCAGCCGTCTGCACATATACTCTTCCGGGGGGATATTCCTTGATGACTTTGACTTCAAAGAAGTTAAGATGGACACGCTCACAAAGTCCGTGTATTTCCTCTTCCTGAACCATCCCGAAGGCATCAACTTCAAGGATATGGGTGACCATCAAAGAGAACTGGAAAATATCTACTCCTCCCTGTCGAGAAGGGACGATATGGATGGAATCCGCCGGAGTGTGGCCACTCTCTGCAATCCTCTGGACAACTCCATCAACGAGAAGGTGTCCAAGGTCAAGAAGGCATTCCGGGATGCGGTCGACGACCGCATAGCGCGGTTCTACTATATAGACGGAAAAAAGGGAGAGGCCAAGACAATCGTCCTCGACCGCTCCCTTGTGATAAGGGACTGAATATCTATTCCTCCCTGTCCTCCGGTTCTTTCGACAGTTCGTCGAAGAGGTCTGTCATCTCCTTATAAATCTTGGCTGCTCCAGCGCGTCTAGTCATTTTGCAGTGAAGATTTTCTGCGAAGCGTGCCTGCGCGCCGGTGAGACGGCACATCATATCGATGCTGCCTGAAGGAGTCGCGTCCCAACTCAAGGAGTTGCGGATATTCAAGTCTTTCGCCACCTCCACGGCATCCTGGTTCGCTCCGAGGTAGGCGAAAGTCCATCCCTTCTCTCTCATCTTCGCGATCATCTCCTTCACGGCTTTCCCCGAAAATTCCCTGGAGGAGTTCTCCAGTCCGTCTGTGATGATGGTGACGAGCACGCTGTCGTCCTTTCCGGCCTTTTGTTCAATTTCCTTGATGCCTTTCCCTATCGCGTCATAGAGAGGAGTGCATCCGCCGGGACAATAGTCCTTCTCGGTGAAATTCTCCAGACTGCAGACGGGAACGGCGTCGCGGCGTACCTTCACGCCGGCCATCCCGTCTCCTTCAAAGGTGACGATAGACACGAAGTGTTTCTGCTCCGGGTACTTCTCCTGCGTCTGTCGGATGCCGTTGATGGTTTCGTTGATTCCGTCGAGGGCCTGTCTGTAGATTGAGTACATCGAGCCGCTCTCATCGAGGATGATGAGGTTGTAGACATTGATTGGTAAAGTGTTCATATCGCTTTGATTTTTGTTTGTTTCTGTGCAAAGGTATGAAGCCGCCGTGACACAGTTCGCACATCTGCAAGCCTTGCAGATGATTCACCGCAGCAGATCTGTCCGTCCGTTTAGGCCGCCCCCCGGCTGTGCGATACCGCAGGGCATATTCCTCCGTTTTCTCGGAAACAGAATTGCACGGGAAGTTGTTCCGGTTGTTTCTGCTTGCAAATCTGTCAGCTGATAATCCTCTTAGCGCCCGGAATGATGAAAATTGTACGGTCCTGCCATATTTTGGCAATAAAATCCACTATCTTTGCAGCAAATCCAAGAGGATATGGCAAAGAACTACTTCAAGCGCTACATCTGGCTCATAGATGTAATCAACCGACACGGACACATCACCCGCAGGGAGATCAACGACCTGTGGTCCCGCAGCTCCATCAATGAATATGGGGAAAGAGAAATCCCGGAAAGGACCTTCCACAACCACATAGAGTCCATCTTCGACATCTTCGGGCTAGAGATCAAGTGCGACAGAACCCAGGGCTACTACCTCGCGAACACCGAGGACATCGAGGGCGACGGGATGCGCCGCTGGATGCTCTCGTCCCTGTCCCTGAACAACCTCCTGAACGAAAGCGCGGGGATGCGCGGCTGCATACTCTTCGAAGATGTTCCGTCGAGCGAAAAGTACCTCACCGCCATAATGGAGGCGATACGCGACCGCAAGGTCGTCGAGATCAAGTACCGCGGATTCAACAAGAAGTTCTGGACGAAGTTCGAAGCCGAGCCGTATTGCCTGAAGCAGTTCAAGCAGAGATGGTATATGGTCGCGAAGACCGCCGCGAGCGACACCCCG
>CAVCDF010000211.1:0-2801 GCA_963600795.1 Anaerotignum sp.
GAGATGGGGTTCACGATGTAGCGCAGCAGGAAGCGGTCCCAGAGCGCCTCCAGGCCTTCGCCCTGCGCCGGCAGCTCGTTCGAAGCTGCGATGATGCCCTTCAGCGGCAGGCGGATGTCCTCGCGGCCGTTGCGGAAAATCTTCTCGTTCAGGGCCGTAAGCAGGCTGTTCTGTATGGCCGGGCCGGCCTTCCATATCTCGTCGAGGAACGCCACGTCGGCGGTCGGAAGATACCCCTCCGTGACCCTCTCGTAGGTGTCGGAGTCCTTGAGCTTCGAGATGCTCACCGGACCGAAGATCTCGTCCGGGGTGCTGAATCGGCTCATCAGATACTCGAAGCGTCGGGCGCCGCGGAACGCCAGGGCGAGGCGGCGCGCCACCATACTCTTCGCCACTCCGGGCAATCCGAGCAGGAAGATGCTCTCTCCGGCGGCCGCGCTCAGCAGGCTCAACGCGATGACCTCCTCTCTTTCGAAAGCGCCCCTGCCCATCTGAGTGAGGAGCCTCTCGACTTTCTGTCTTATTTTGTCCATATTATTGTTTGAAAGGTGATACCATATCCAATATGTCGTCCATCGTCAGGGCCCAGCTTTCGGATGTGTCGTCGAGCATATCGTCCGAGAGGGACTGCTTCGTCTCGTGCATCCTGAGGATCTTCTCCTCGATGGTGTGGCGCGCTATGAGGCGGATGACGGTGACGTTGCGCTTCTGTCCGAGGCGGTGCGCGCTGTCCATCGCCTGGTTCTCGATGGCGGGGTTCCACCACGGGTCCAGCAGGATGACGTAGTTAGCCGCCGTGAGATTGAGCCCGAGTCCTCCGGCCTTAAGGCTCGAGAGGAAGAGGGGACAGTCGCCGTTCTGGAACTGCGTCACCAGCTCGGCGCGCTCGTCGAGGTCGGTCTGGCCGTCCAGATAGAGATAGCGCATCCCGGCCTTGTCGAGCATTGCCCGTATCTGCGCGAGGTAGCTCGTGAACTGGCTGAATACCAGCACTCTGTTGCTTCCGTCGAGGGAGAGCCCGTCGAGGATGGACTTCAGGGCCTCGGTCTTGCTGGAGCCCTTCGTCCAATTGTCGTGCACGAGCGACATCGAGCAGGCCGCGAGCCGCAGGTTCGTCAGCTCCGCGAAGAACTGGATCTTCACTTTCCGGTCATCGCCGCCGGAGCCCGTGCCAGGACCGGAGCCCGTGCCAATGCCCGAGCCAATGCCCGTGCCTTTAGAGTGTTTCTTCCCTCCGGCAGGCTTCTTAAGGTTCTCTTCGACGTACTTTCGCATAGCCTCGTAGAGCGTCATCTCTTCATCCGAGAGCTCGACCATCTGCTCGTAGACGATCTTCTCCGGCAGCTCGTCGAGCACGTCCTCCTTGCGGCGGCGCAGGATGAACGGCTGCACGAGGTCTTTGAGAGACTCTTTGTGAGCGGTGTCCAGCCCCGTCTGCATATACCTCGCCTTGAAGTCCGACCATTGGCCGAGCAGGCCGGGATTGATGAACTGGAAGAGGTTCCAGAGCTCTCCGAGGTGGTTCTGTATCGGCGTGCCCGTGAGGATCAGCCGGCTGCCTGCCGTGAGGTCCATCGCTGCCGCGCTCACGCGGGTGTTGCGGTTCTTTATCTGGTGCGCTTCGTCGAGGCAGACGACGTTCCAGCTGCGCGAGGCGAGCGTCTTCGCCTCCGTTCCGAGCACTCCGTAGGTCGCGAGAATGAGGTCTCCCGGGCCGGCGGAGGCGATGCACGACGCGCGGTCGCTCTCGCTGTTCAGCACCTTCACCCGCAGCGAGGGAGTGAAGCGCGCGGCCTCGATGTCCCAGTTCGGGACAACGGACTTCGGCGCGATGACAAGCGACGGACCCTCCGAGGCCTTGCTGAGCAGGAACGTGAGGCTCTGCAGCGTCTTGCCGAGGCCCATATCGTCCGCGAGACAAGCCCCAGCGCCCCAGGCGTCAAGCCGCTTCAGCCACCTGTAGCCCTCTTTCTGATAGTCGCGAAGCGTGGCGTTGAGACCCTCCGGCAGCTCCGGCGTCGAGGCGTAAGCCTGCTCCATCCTGTCGACGAGGCCCGTGAAGGCCTCGTCCAATGTCGCATTCATTTCATTGTCAGGGCCGAGTACCTCGGCCAATTGTCCGACGCGGTAGACGGGTACGACTCTTTCTTTGCCTTCGCGGCCGCACATCATTTCGTCCAATGCCTCCAGGTGTCTGCGTATGGTGTCGGACATTCTTATGTAGTCCTTCTCGCCCAGGCGGATGAAGCCCTGGATGTCGGACTCCCTCATGGCCTTGAGGATGTCCTTGAGGTCGTATTTCCCGTCCTTGAGCTTGACCTCGCCCTCGACTTCGAACCAGTTCTCGCCGGATTTGACTGTGATGTCTATGTCAGATGCCTTCACATCCCCGCGGAAACGCAGCGGATAGCCCTCGGGCCACTCCACGAAGCATTTGTCGCGGTTGTCGAAGGCCCAGGTGAGGACTTTCAGAAGGGATTCCGAAGTGGAGATGACGGCCTTTACGGATGTGGTGAATTCGAGCCGGATCTCCTCTTCGGCGTAGTCCCTCAGGAGCATATAGTTGTCGTATTCGAGCTGGAGGTCGCGGCGTATGATCCGCGGCTCCCCGCCGGTGTCGTCATAGATATCCTCCTCTCCCTGTCCCGGCTCGCACCGCAGGCTTCCGGCCTCGTAAGGCGCGGCCTGCACGTCCATCTCGTAGAGGTTTTCCTTCTTGCCCGGGGCAATCCTGAGGGCCAGACGGCCTCCTCCCTGCGCGGTGGGGATGACCGTAAGGCCTGACAGGTCGGACTGGACAT
>CAVCDF010000212.1:0-2770 GCA_963600795.1 Anaerotignum sp.
CCAAGATGCATGACGGACGCAACTACTGGAAAAATGACAATATAGAAGAGAATATGAAATTCAACGCAATAGTCGGGAATCCACCATATCAGCAGATGAGAGAGGGGACTAATCGTTCAAATTCACTGTACCACCTATTCATAAGTATCGCAAGAGCTTTAAAACCAGAATATGTTTCGATGATAACCCCAAGTCGATGGATGACTCGAGGGGCTCAATCTATTCCTGATGCTTGGATTGACGAAATGTTGTATAATAATCACTTCATTCAGATTTTCGATTTTCCAAACGCAACCGACTGCTTCGACAATGTTGAAATAAAAGGTGGAGTGAATTATTTCCTTTTCTCAGACAATTACTCAGGAGAATGCCAATTTCACACAAAAATAAACAAGACAGATTCTGTTAACAAGATGTATCTGGATACAAACCATATTGGTATCGTAATTCGAGACTCAATGGCTGCACAAATCTTAAGTAAAATTGTCGCAAAAGAAGGAGAATATTATGCTGCAACAAATTTTAGCGATTACGTAAGTTCCCAAGCATTCTTCGGCCAGGACAACACCTTAAATTCAAATTGGACGGGGTATTCGCACATAAAAGATAGCGAACACAATATCAAATGCTATGTCAATCGAAGACTCGAGCCAAATGGATACGGCTGGGTGTCAAAGAAACAAGTGCAGAAAGAACACGGAACAATTCCACTTCATAAAGTGTATATCGCAGAGGCTGGAGGCTCGGGGGCAGACCCGAATGTGTTAAGTAGGCCTTTCTACGGCGAACCAAATAGTGTTTGCTCTAAAACCTATCTTATCATTGGTTTTAACCCAACGGAACATAATTTTTCAAAAGAAGAGTGCGAGAATATTATTTCATATATTAAAACGCGTTTTTTTAGATTTATGGTTTCTATACGCAAAACGACTCAGCATGCGACCAAAGAAGTTTATAAATACGTTCCGATTCAAGACTGGTCAAAGCCGTGGACAGATGAGGAACTGTATCGTAAATACAAACTCGCGCCGGAAGAGATAGCCTACATCGAATCACGGATAAAGCCAATGGGGCAGGAGGACCTTTTTGATGCGGATTCTCTGATTGACCCTGATTTCGCTAATTTCGATCTTAAAGAATATGGGGTCAAAACGGGTGATACTATCATTTACACCCCGACAGGGGCAGAGCTCACAGTTCTAGAAGACAACCAGGTCGAATACGGCGGGGAGGCGATGTCTCTCGCCGTGTTCACGGCCAACAATATGCCTCGTAACAAGCGCAGCAAGTCCGGCGTATGCCAGGGTCCGAAATACTTTTCCTACAACGGCACAAGCCTCTACAAGTTGAAAACCATGTTCTCCGCCGGAGACGATGATGAACAGTAAAGTACCGACATGGATGAACTTAAGGACATAAGTTCTATGGCAAAGCCTAACATTGGAGATTCTGCTGTCTCCAGTGATGCGCGTCATCTGATAGAAGAGCTTATTTCGGAACTCGGCACTCGAAAGCCGTTCAATGGCTTTGACGAGCAATACAAATGGGATCTTCTGGACAGGGCCGATGGAAGGGATGCGCTGGGGATTGTTCGCAGTCTTTACAACGCGAACATAGTGGATCCGATTGGCTACAACAATCTGTTCAAGGCCGTAATCAGCCAGAGGCCAGATGAACTGGAGACCGTCATTAATACGCTTTTCGATGAGACCGCAGACCTTGACAAAAGGGTCAAGGACTTCAAGGCGGACGTTCTGAAACTCTATTCTGGGGACAACAGGCGTCTCGCGAATGATGAACGGACCGCGGCCGCACTTCTCGCCTGCAAGTACCCCGACAGGTACACCTTCTACCAGTTCGATATGTACCAGATCATCTGCGATTATTTCGGCTATGCTATGCAGCCTGTCGGGAAGCGGTTCAGCCATTTTATGCGCATCATAAACGCCTTCGCCGCCGAATACGGCGAGCAGGTACAGCAACTCTTTGCGAAGCAGATAGGAAAATTCAACCACAAGCCACTCAATCTGGCTATACAAACACTCTTCTGGTGTATGAAAGAGAATATGAAACTTGACAAGTATTGGCACATTCAAATGCACCTTCCTGAAGGGAAGGGAGGTATGGTTATCGACTCCAAACAAATGCTGCTTGAAAAAAATCCCGTAATCGGCACTGGAGAATGGGATAATAAGCAATGCGAAAATTTCAAAAGCATAGATAAAGGCAGCATCGTCCTTGTCAGGAGAGGTGACCAGGCCTTGGCTCTTTGCGAGATTACGGGAGATAACTTTAACGACAACGATCTTACGGAGAAGTATGCCAATCTGAATTTCCGCCAGGTCCGTATCTTAGCGTGGGCCGAAGATTATAAGCAGCCGCGTGCGGGTCTGTTTTCTCAAGGCACCTTCGCTTCCTGCCGCAAGGGTACAGAGCAGTACAAGTATATAGACGGCTGGATGACTTACCTTAGCAATAAATCATTCACAGATGATTGTGTCAAGCTGCTTAAGGCCAAACATAATATTATACTTCAAGGAGCTCCCGGCACCGGCAAGACATACAATACCGCGGCCATCGCCCTCAGCGTGCTGGGTATCGACGGTGTCGACTTTAACAACCACGAAGAGGTGATGGAAAAGTATAAGGAACTGCAGGACGACCGCATATTCTTCACAACCTTCCATCAGTCCCTCGATTACGAGGATTTCGTGGAGGGATTGAAACCCCGCGTGCAGACTAACGAGAGCGGCGAAAGTCTCGGAGTGAC
>CAVCDF010000213.1:0-2753 GCA_963600795.1 Anaerotignum sp.
ACACGAAAGGCAGCGTCGAGAGATTGTATATCTCCTTGTATGCGTGCGGGTCCACGCTTCTCGCCCAGATCTTTATGGGCGTTCCGTTCATTTCGATTTCGTACATGGCTTCGTTGTTTTTAAGATTCTGACGCAAAGGAAGGGGGCAAGTGCGCAATGTTTTTGCGTAGTGAAAAACAATTCGCTAATTTTGAGAAAATTTTTCGCCATGCCAGTCAACAAGAACGCTTTGCTCCGTTACCGCACCATCGACCGGTGTCTTCAGAACAGGTACCGCAGGTGGACTCTGGACGACCTCATCGAGGCCTGCTCGGACGCGCTGTACGAGTTCACGGGGAAGTCCGACAGCGTCTCCCGCCGCACCGTGCAGCTCGACATACAGAAGATGCGCTCGGAGGAGCTGGGCTACTGCGCCCCGATCGTGGTGAGGGAGAACAGGTATTACGAGTACGAGGACCCGGACTACAGCATCACCGACACGCCGCTCACCGCGCAGGATATGGAGATGATGTCGGGGGCCGTCGCCACCCTGAAGCAGCTCAGCGGGTTCGCGGCGTTCTCGGGGATGGAGGACATAGTGGGGAAGCTGGAGGACCATCTGGGCGCGGCCAAGTCCCGGAGGGAGCCGGTCATCTTCTACGAGAAGAACGACGGCCTGAAGGGGCTGGGGCATATCCCGGCGCTCTACGACGCGATAGTTGCGAAGAGGCCTCTGAGGATTGAATACAAGTCGTTCAAGGCGAGGGACCCCCGCCGTATGGTCTTCTCCCCCTACTGCCTCAAGGAGTACCGCAACCGCTGGTTCGTCTTCGGCAGACGGCAGGGCTCGGGGCGGCTGCTGAACCTCGCGCTCGACAGGATACTGTCGGTGGGCGGCGCCCCGGAGGGCTCCCCGTTCATCAGCCGGCCGAGGTTCGACCCGAAGACATATTTCGACGACATGGTCGGGGTCACGAAGGACCCCGGAGACAGGCCGGTGAAGATACGCTTCAGGGCGAGGCCGGAGCAGGTGCCGTACATCGAGACGAAGCCGTTCCACAGGAGCCAGATGGTGGTCGAGAGGGACGAGGACGGCTCGGCGGTCTTCCAGATAGAGGTGGTGCTGAACTACGAGATCGAGCGCGACCTCCTCGGCTACGCCGACGGCATCCGCGTCCTCTCCCCCGATGTCCTCGTGGGGCGTATGCGGGACCGGCTCTCCGCCGCGGCCGCGCAGTACCGGGACGGCAGGTAGCTGTTTATCCGTAATAGGCTATGTCCACCCGCAGGTCCTCCCCGCAGGACCCGTCCGACTTCGTCCAGATCCGGTGTTCCCCGCCGTGGCCGGAGGTCACGAGAGAGCGGATCTCCTCCGTCTCCGCATCCGACAGCGGATGCTCCGGTGACGCGCTGACGCAGACGAAGCTGTTCGGAAGGCGCGTCGCCTCCTCCAGCATCCCGTACTTTTCGACCAGGTCGCGGAAGTAGCCGAGCCTGTCCGCGGCGTTGTAGGAGAGGGTCTCGCAGCTAAGGATGCTGACGTGGTTGGCCCGGAAGAGCCTGCCGAACTCCTCCCCCGCGGGCGGGTTTATGGCGTCCGTCCCGCGCTCAAGGACGGTCTCTATGTATTCGGAATCCATTTCTATCCGCCTGAAGTACAGATTGTTGATTTCCCACCTTTTCCAGTATCTCCATTTCCGCTGTCCGAGCCCCCTCATCCCCGGGAGGTCTCTGTCCAGCTTCGTGCCTTTGTACCTTCTGTGGATTCTCATCTCACGCCGGACCGTCTGATGGAACGACGGCACGGACAGCATCTCACTGCGGGATGGGATTATGTCCCTGAACTTCGAGAGATGGTATCTTGCCCTTGCCTTGCTTACATGGAACTTCACGAACGTCTCTCCCGTGTCCTCCGGAAGGAACCCGTAGAACGACGTGTGCCAGAGGCAGCAGGCGGCGATCTCAGCCGGAGATTCGGTGACTTCCTCGTCGATGGCCAGGGTCCTGGCGAGGGAGGACTCCCAGCAGTCGCCTTCGAGGTCCCCGGCGAAAAGTCTGCCTCCGCCGTCATCACTTTTATCCTTTTCCACGTCTTCCGCCCAGTCCAGGTCCTCCCAGTAACCGACACGGGCCTCTCCGGCCGTTCCGGCGGCTGGCTCCAGATGGCGCAGGTAGTCGAAATGCTGCTTGTAGGAGGCGAGGGTGTTGCGCCTGTCGTATTTTCTGATGAACGGCGCTATCTCTTCGAACGGGAGAGAATCTAGCAATTGTTTGAGCGTCATAATCTTATTGAATTTTTCTGGTCCATCTCCCATGTGCTTCCACATCGATCTGGAAGCGGGACAGCCGGATATAGTCCGGGAACGAGTAGATTTTCTCGGTTACGATGCGGCGGGTGGCCTCGCAGAACGTTATGCCGCCCGGTCTCTGGCGGGGAGCCGACTCCCGGTCACGGACGAACTCCTCGTACCAGGCCGGCAGTTCCCGGCCCGCACGGTCACGGGACAGGCCGTGTCCCGTATGGCACTCCACTATCGCCGTATCATCATCGCCGCACTCGTTTATGTAGGCGATCACCGGGATGATGCGCCCGAAGTCGGAGCCGTAGAAGCCATCGTATTCCTTCTCCGGGACCACGGTATATTTCGAGTAGAGAAGCCGGCCCGTCGCCTCGGCCCCGCCCTCGGCGGAGTTCGCCTTTTTCCAGGTCTCCGCTAGCCCGCGCATCTCGTCGGTCATTTCCCGGAGCCGGGCGTCGATCCGCTCTACAGCTG
>CAVCDF010000214.1:0-2324 GCA_963600795.1 Anaerotignum sp.
CTAGTGTCGATGTGGGTTGCCATCTCGCGGGCAAGGGCCTCGCGCTCCGCCCCGGAAGTTCCCGAGAGCCTTGCGGCATCACTGAGGCTTATGTCCAGACCCTTCCAGCAGAGGATTTCGGCCTCGTCGTGGTCCAGACAGTAGGTGGCGCAGCCGTGCGCTCCGCTGCCGGAGTGGATCTTACCTACCATAGCGCAGCACCCTCCTGTAGTGCGAAATGATTTCAGTAAGGCTTGAACCAGCGGCTTTTAAGTCGCTGTCGTAGGAGGTGTTGCCTCTTGCGTTCAGCGCCCTGGCAATCTGATTGAGATTGTTGCCGATGTTCCAAAGGCCCTGCAGCAGCTTGCGGTCCTCGTAGGTGAGGGCTTCCCGGATTTCCTTCCTCACCGCGGCCCTCCGGCAATATGCGGCCGGGGAGAGTCCGGAGAGGATGGCCTTGTCTTTCATCAGACAGTATTCCTCCTCGCTGAAGGCTACAGTCACCTTGCGACTTCGTTTGAGCACCCCCTTAGGCGGGCGGCCGGATTTTACTTTGCGTTCCATAATCTTTCACTTTTGTACTGCGACCGGGGGGAGTAGCGAGGGCATTTCGGCAATGCCGGAATATAAACTCGCTAATACTCCCGGGACATTAATCCTTCCAAGTTCTCTATCTGCGTCTGGATTGCATCGGAACGATGTAACCTCCATAGCTTGCTGCCCTCTCTTCTATGCTCTCGCATTTGCCGGATCTGACCCAATCCACAATCTCGTCTTCATAGAAAAGCATCGTCTTTCCTCTCTTGTAGCAAGGGATGAGTCCATTGGCCGTGTAGCGGTAGAGAGTGGTGACTGCTTTGCCGGTAAGTTCACTCACTCGCTCGATACCGATCGGGGTGTGTTGCGACTTGACTGCATTGGAGTCGATCACCGAAATTTTGCTGAGCTGGCTTTTGATCTGTTTGAGATCTTCAAGGACTATGGTCAATGCCGCCGGCATCTCTTCCAGAGTCATTCGTGTTTTGTTTGTATCTTCCATTTTTAGTGCGTTTATATGCCGCGAAGATATGCTGAAATTCACATAATAGCATTGTCAAATATCTATCAATTAAATAATTGATAGTATTGTCCTAAAGTATGACAAGAAGTAAATGGAATTGATAAAGATTTGATAAAAGGTCAAAGAAAAAGCCCCCGCCAGATGATTTCTGACGAGGGCTCATCTCCTGAAACGGGACTGGCTAAACATTATTAAAACCAATAAGGTAATCCTCAATCCTTTCGCGTTCGAACAGAGGCAGAACTTTAACCTCTGTTTGTGATGCCTTTAACGTTTGCACAGAATTATATTTGCCGTCTTTGATGGCTACGGTAGAATTCAGCCTTGAAAGGTAGCTTTCAACCGTACTGTTGTTTGAGAAATTTCCCGGGAAACAGGCACAGATAATCTGAGCCAACTGTTTGTTGTTGAAGACTTTTTTGAATTTCTTGTCTTTCTTGTCCGAGTATGTGGTTAAATTGAAAACCACTACAAGCAATTCGTATGGTCCAACGTTGTTGATCTTGCCTTCGCGGATTGGCTTTAATGCGTCATAATCAATTATTCCACGCCTAATGGATACAAGGAGAGTCGCAAAAGCATCAATCTCACCTTCAGTCATATTGTTTTTTAGAACATTAAACTGCTTCATCCAGTTGACCAGTCCGGACATAACCGCATCCCAATGTGTCTCATCTATGCCTTCGCGCGCCTTTTTCAATTGGTATTGAGCTTCGGACAACAATCCGTGTGTTTCGCAGTAGGCTCTCTCCAAGTAATAGTCCTTGAAGGCGTTGTTTGGGAAAGTTCCGGCTGCAAAAGATTTGTCTATCTTACAAAAAGCGATGGCGGTACCTTCAACGAAAGCATATAGGCTATGTATTAAGACATAACTTATCCAGGGATAAAAGAAGCAAATCATTGCCCAGCACAGGACGGGGCCGCACTTATGTTTAATATCCAAATCCGAATATATGAGGAAAATCACGGCCCAGGCAAAAATAGCAACGTCAATTGCTATTATAATTACTCTCAATAAGCGTGTTGCGGTCTTGGCGCTCCGTGGGGCAGTCACGGCAAATTTAATAAACCACCAAATCTTTTTCAATATAGTTTTCATATCTGCAAATTTAATTATTAATCAATGAAATAGCGTTTGCTGTGGACCTCTTTTTCTCATTCACGAGGTCGGCATATATCTGCGTTGTCTGCACATTGCTGTGAGTCAATGCGGTGGAAACGCTGTAGATGTCTGCACCCCGGCTCAGCATCAATGTCGCTGCGGTGTGTCTGAAGCAATGGAAAG
>CAVCDF010000215.1:0-2260 GCA_963600795.1 Anaerotignum sp.
GGAATATGACAACGACAACCGTGTGCCGATTCAGGGAGCATTCTATTGCTGCGCCTCACGCACAAAGGCATTCTTCAATGTATTCCGCGAAGCTGATAAGGGCTTTGTCACCGACTATCCTTATCAGGCCGTTTCTGACGCGCTCGAGGAGCGAGTACTCAAACACCGTAATTGCGTAGTTATAAAGAATCTGCCTGATTATCACACCAATAAGGATGTCACAACTCCGACGAACAGGATTCTGACCTCAATGCTCAGCAAGGAGCGCTTCCTGTTTCTTCTGAGATATGGATTCGCGTATGTGAACCGCACCGTCGAGCTGGAGGACGGCAGCAAGACGACTTCGCTGGAGAAACACGTTATGCGTTATCAGCAGCTTTTTGCCTCCCTTGCCATCCGCCGAAAACTCGCCGCAGGAGTCAAGAGCGGAATCATCTGGCACACTCAGGGCAGCGGCAAGACAGCCCTCGCATATTACTCCGTGAGAAGCCTTACGGACTTCTACGCCAAGAGGCAGACGGCAGTAAAATTCTATTTCATCGTTGACCGCATAGCCCTTATGGAACAGGCGAGCGATGAGTTTGCCTCAAGAGGACTGATTGTCAGAACTGCAAGCAGCAGAGAAGAATTGATGGCGGACTTCAGGAGCAACGCCCCAGTTGAAAACAGTGCCGGCAAGCCGGAGATAATGGTCGTCAACATCCAGAAATTCAAGGAAGATTCCGAAAAGATAAAACTGGACAATAGCTACAGCACCTCACTTCAGAGAGTTTTCTTCATCGACGAGGCTCACCGAGGCTATAATCCGGAAGGAAGTTTCCTCGCCAATTTGCTTGATGCTGACAAAGATGCGGTGAAAATAGCCTTGACGGGAACTCCGCTCCTCAAAGAAGAAAGGGAGTCCTGGCGTGTATTCGGCGACTACATCGACACCTACTACTACGATAAGTCCATCGCTGACGGTTACACACTGAAATTGATGCGTGAGCCGATTGAGACGGTCTACAAGGAGAAAATTCAAAGCATTCTGGACAAACTTGCCGGGGGAGTGGAGATTAAGAAGAGCGACATAGACAAGAACAAGATCCTTGAACACGAAAGCTACCTGAACGCTCTTCTGGACTACATAATCACCGATTTCCGCCGTTTCCGAAAGGAACAGAACGACGACAGCATCGGTGCGATGATAGTCTGCCGCACCAATCCTCAGGCGAGGGAGATGTATCGTCTTTGGCAGGAGAGATTCTCCAGGTCTCTCTATGTCGAGAAAAAGCAGGAAGAGAAACTGATGTCGCTTGAGGACCCGATGATTTCCTATAGCGCCCCGGCAAAACCTCTTAAAGCTTCGCTTATCCTTCACGATGAGGGAGACAAACTTGAAAGAAAAGCCTATATCGAGGAATTCAAGAAGCAGATGTCAGTGGATGTGCTGATTGTAAACCAGATGCTTCTGACCGGTTTTGATGCTCCGAGGCTCAAGAAGCTCTATCTCGGCAGAAGCCTTGACGGCCATGACCTGTTGCAGGCACTCACCAGAGTAAACCGTCCGTACAAAGACTTCAAATATGGTTATGTGGTCGATTTCGTCGACATAAAGGAGAATTTTGACTCCACGAACGACCGCTATCTGAGAGAATTGAACCGCACGGTGGACACAGAGGATGTCACTGTCGATGCCCCAGTAGGTAATGTGATTATTGAGGACAAGGATGCCATCATCTCGAAGATGAAGGAGATAAAGAATGTCCTTTTCAATTTCACCTACGACAATCCGGAGGAATTCCGCAAAGAGCTTGACGGGATTGACAGCAAGGACACTCTTTATGCCCTCCGTACCACTTTGAACGATGCCAAGGCAATAATCAATCAGGTCAGAGCCTTTGGAGATGAAGACCTGAAAACGAAAATAGATGAACTTACGATTGCCGGCATTCCAACTTTGGTTTCAGAAGTTACCCACAGAATTGAACGCATCAATCTGATGGAGAACACCGAACACAAGGCTGACGTTTCCGGGATCATCAATATAGCCCTTTCAGAGCTGGATTTCGAGTTCAGAAAAGGCATCCCGGAAGAGATGAGGATTGTCGTGAACGACATCCGCGAACGATGCGACAAGGTTCAGGCAGAGTTCGAGGCCAATTTCGACAAGGGAGAAGACAAGTATGTCGTCCTTGCCGATGAATTCCGCGAGTATTTCCGCAAGAAGGGCTTTGTACCTAAAAGCACCGCCGATGCAAAGGAGAGCATCGCGTATATG
>CAVCDF010000216.1:0-2068 GCA_963600795.1 Anaerotignum sp.
CATTCCAGACCTCATCGTCGCCGCTGTGGCCGAAGAGGCCGACGGAGATGACGATATTGCCTTCGAGGGTGAGACGCTTCTGCGCCTCCATATACTCGTCTCTGAAGCGGGTGCTGCCGCAGAGGGTTATCACTTTGAATCTGCCTTGCATAGCGATGATGAAGTAATTGAAAATGAGTCTATCTTTTTATTGTAGGGACCGGGACATCCAATTTGTAGAACATAGATAAATTCTTGACTTTCTGTGTGCATATTTCCTGCAATGTCTTGTCCTTGAACGGATTGAAAATTCTCTGACCTTCGGTCGGATATATTATGACGCAAGGGACTGGTGGAGTCGGAGCCTCCTCGTCGATATCCTTATATCCTAAATATTTCAGCACCGACAGATCCCTGCTGTAACCGCTCAGCTGCCTGACGACATAGGTGTCAAGTTTCGTCTTTTCATATTTCGGAATATATTTGGTGTCCAAAATAGCCTTGAAATCTCTTGACCTGTACAGGAAATCCGGGAATCCGGTTTCTCCAGAGAACTGGTAACTGATTTTCTCGTGGTAGGCCTCGTATAGGAGTCCATATACATAGTGTTCGTAAAGCAGTGACATATCCAGTACAAACGGAGGGACTTTGTCTTCATGGTCGCCGACTTTTGTGATGCTATAGTCAAAATGCCGCAGAATAATCTTGGCCAGACGTATCGCCTCGGCATATTCCCGGAACAACTTTGAGGAGTGAGTCTGCCCTATGGAATAGATGCTCACATCGTCACCTACATTGTCAAACTTGGCGAGATTCCTCAGTATCAGCCGCTTCACCTCCGGATAGGCCGTCTGATTGCTGCTCATACTTTTTATAAGGCCGAGGGAGAACTGGAGAGCCTTTTTCAGAATCCTGTTCTCCGGTATGTCGACTGAGTATTCGTCATACTCGCAATATATCCGGTCGTATCGCTTCGAGGCTATGTTCGTGCGTTCGTTTTTTAGCAGTTTAATGTGTCCCTTGACCTTCTTGAGGTTCTCCTGACGATGAACATAACCTTTCTTCAGGGACTTTATCCTGTTGACCACACCCAGGAAATGCAGCACGATGAGCGGACTCACTATGCTGTTCAACCCCGGCGCTTTGATCGCGGGCTTGTCAAGGTCTATCTTGTAGATCTCCGCAAAAGAGTCAACTGCCAGGTCGGAGGTAAAGCAGGTCATGAACATACGCAGAAAGTCGATGTTCTCCATCCCACGTTTGGCCGTCACCACTAGCGGCTTGTCGCGTTCCATCCATTCCGCTCCAATCTTGAACGAGGCATAATATCCCCACGGACTGTCGTCCGTGGGCTTGCACCACTGGATGAGCTCAAGGTTCTTGAACCTTTCGTCAAATCCAACTGGCTGTCCCTCCTCATTAAAGAGTCGTTCATGTTCTTGGAGAGGTGCGAACATACTATTCGTTTTCTAAGGAATCTTCCTCAGGGGCTGATTCTGGGGCTATCCGCTGAAGGTTCAGCCACGACCCGAAGGCCTCATCTTTCTCCTTGTCGGCGACTGCCAGGATTCCGTCGTTGATGTATTCCGTGATGAGAGGCAGGACCTCATACTTTATCTTGCCGACAAGTTCATCTCTGTCTGACGCCATAAAGTAGCTGTGTCCCACCATTAGGTCGTCGATGCTGAAGTCCCCGTGTTTCTTTTCCGTTATGAATTTCTCGATATCGTCGAATACCGCGAGTGCCTGGTTTTTCAATTCTTCGTCGCCCAACGCGTCGTAATGCTTTGCGATAACATCAGGGTTGGATTTCAGTGTCACGAATGCGAAACGGCGGCGGAGGGCATAGTCAAGAGTCCCCGTACTCCTGTCCGTCGTGTTCATAGTCCCGATGATATAGAGGTTGCTTGGCACACCGAACAACGTCTTCGAGTACGGCAAGGTCACTTTGAGCGGGTGGTTGCCGCCTTCCCGTTTGTCCGCTTCAAGCAGGGTTATCAGCTCTCCGAATATCTTGGACACATTGCCTCTATTAATCTCGTCAATGATGAGGACTACCGACTTGTCGGCGGCAGCATTGCAGGCCTGC